>JAYUYU010000190.1:0-2651 GCA_043752365.1 Myxococcales bacterium
GGATTCCGAGCCAGAGCCCGCCTTCGACCGGATCACCGCACTCGCGGCGCGGCTTTTTTCCGTGCCCATTGCGCTCGTTTCGTTGGTGGACGAGTCGAGACAATGGTTCAAGTCGAGGGTCGGACTCGACGTAAACGAGACGCCGCGCGGGATATCCTTTTGTACCCACGCCATCTTGAGCGCCCAGCCCATGGTCGTGGCGGACGCGGCGATCGATCCGCGATTCCGAGCCAATCCTTTAGTCACGGGCCCGCCACACATCCGATTCTATGCGGGTGCGCCGCTGCTCAACGGCGAAGGTCTCGCGCTTGGCACCGTCTGCGTCATCGACACCGTGCCGCGTCAGGTCGATCAAGCGCTGCTCGCCACGCTAGCGGACCTGGCGGCTCTCGCGGTCGACGAGCTCGAACTGCGGCAAAACAAAGTGCAGCTCGAGCTCAAGACTCGCGCCCTCGAGCTTGCGCTCGAGGAGTCCCAACGCAACCGCCTCCTGTTCGAGAAAATTGCTCACACCTCGCCGGACGTCATCTATCTCTTGGACCTGGCCACGCGCAGAAACCTCTACGTGAACCGCGATGCTCTCGCTCATTTGGGCTACACGCCCGAGCAGCTGCGCGACTTCGGCGACCAGCTATTGCCTGCGATCTTGCACCCCGATGACCTCGTGCCGGTCGAGGAACACTTCCGCCACTTCGACAAGCTGGCCGACGACGACAACCTAGAAATCTTGTATCGGACACGTCATGCCAGCGGAAGTTACCGCTGGTTTTTGGCCCGCGAGAACGTCTTCAGGCGCAATCCCGATGGTTCGCCGTGCGAGATTCTGGGAGTTGCCTCGGACGTTACTGAGCTGAAGGAAGCGGAGCAGCTGTCGTCCCGCATGGCCGTCGTGGACGAGCTGACGCAGGTCGCCAACAAGCGTGCGTTTCGGCAGCGCCTACACCAGCTGGTGCTGGAGGGCCAACGTGGTCGTCAGTTCGCGCTGGTGATCGCAGACATCGATCACTTCAAACACCTGAACGATGCGTGCGGTCATCTGGAGGGCGATTGTGTCCTGCGCGGTTTCGCTGATCGACTAGCCGCCAACGTGCGCAACGTGGACCTAGTGGCGCGCTTCGGCGGCGAGGAGTTCGCAATCCTGCTGGTCGACGTCGACGAGGCGACTGCCTTGCTCCTTGCCGAAAGACTCAGAGAGGCCGTCACCGGCGTGCCCTCCCCTCGAGCCGTATCAGCGAGTTTCGGCGTCTGCACCTTCCAGGCCGCGCCCGACGCTAACGGTGATGCGCTCTTGGCCGCCGCTGATAGCGCTCTCTACGAGGCCAAGCGCACCGGCAGAAATCGTGTCGTGGCCTACTCTGCAGCGCCGAAGAGCCTTCAGCCAATTCTCGCTGAGGCTTCGCCTTTAGCGACACCGTAGCGCTGCGAGCGGCCCATCACCATCACTCGCCCCCCAGGCTGAGGCTCGGGAAAACCGAAGCCTGGGCACGCACCGTCCCCAGGACCGCGCGGGGACGTGTCAGCGCGTCCAGAACCGGAACGCCTTCGGGAAATTGGGGCCGGGATGCTGGGGCCAACCGTCGCATTGCGGGTGCTTGACGGCGAAGCTGGCATCGACGCCAAGCGCGAACGGTTCGCCGGTGCACCCAGAAGGGTCCTGAAACACGAAGACCCCGGTCGAGCAGACTGCCCCACCGAAATCTGGCCAAGTCTCGCAGGTCCGACCGTTGTACCAACTCACCACGACGCGCGAGCTCGGCGACGCGATGTAGGTCGAGGTGCTTCGAGAAAGCACGCTGCGTAAGGCGGTTCCTCTGAAGGCTTCGTTGACGCCGTGCACAATGATCGTAACGTCTTGGGCTTCACCGACGATCGGCGCGTCCGAACCATCCAATCGAAAATCCAATCCGATTGGCAAGCGCGAGTAAGCGTGGCTGATGCAAGTGCTCTGGTAACAGTCTTCGTTCGACTCACCCGGGGCAGCCAACGACGACTGCTCCGTCATGCTCGCCAGAAGCGTCCACCCGCCCCCGTCCGTCGCCATGTCGCAATACACGGTGAATGGGGATTCTGAGGCCCCTCCGTCCGCATCGATGATCTGAGGTCCGGATGGCAGGCCCGGCGAGCGCAGCTTAATCGCAGCGCAACTGGTCAAGATGTCGGTCGGTGCCGACCCGCCCGTACCAGTGCCTGCGAGCCCTTCGGCGCCTGCCAGCCCTTCGGCGCCTGCGACCCCTCCGCCCGATACTGAAGTTTCACCCGCCGTTCCGCCATCGCTGCTCGGCGGGTCGCCCGCCTGGCCGCCCGAGGCACCCCCGGTCGGGCTGCCGTCGTAGTCGGGAAACTGACACCCGGCGCAGCAGAACCAAACACCGACCAACAATTGGGCCGCCCTTACAGTCGCAACCACCGAGCGCGTCATCAAGACGACTTCGGAAGCTACCGCACCTTCTTCCTCACCAGCTCATAAATTTGCCTCGGCAATAACCACACCGGCGCCTTTCGCCCGATGAGCGAGCAATTTACGCCAAGAGCTCGGCCACGCTGTCTTGCACCAGCTGCTGTTCGACGCCGAAACTCGGCAAGTCGGCCCCCACGGCCCGCGCGAGAGTGAGCGGCACCTTCGTGGCTGCCTCGGCGCTGGCGGACCGATA
>JAYUYU010000191.1:0-2646 GCA_043752365.1 Myxococcales bacterium
CTACTGGGTCCGCTCACGCAAGCCATCGTGGTCGACGACGTGGCCGAGGCGACGGCACGCCTGCAAGGCAAGCCGCGCGAGTTGGCGGAGCTGCGCCTGATCGCGGCCGGCACCGATCTCGCTCTTTTGAATCAACACGCTAGCGAGAACGCGGGCGACCTGTACGTGAGCGAAGGCCCCGCGCTGCGCGTCACGCGACGCCCTGAACGACCGACGCTCGGCCGCAAAGCCCGTGAGGGGCGCATCGAGGACCTACGCAAACAAGCCGTCGAGCTCGGCGAAGAGCTGGAGCGACGCCAAGCGCGGCTGCGCGCAGTGACGGCCGCGCTCGGCGAAATCGATCAGCTGCTGCCCGACGCGGAGCTGCTGGAGCGAGGCGACCCGGCACAGGCGCAAAGTTTGCTGCAAGCGGCCGAGCAGCAGCTGGCTCGCGACGAACAAGGGCTCGACCAAACCGTCGTCGAGCTGGCACGGCGGTTGAACGACACGCGCACGCTGGCGACTCGGCGCCGCGGCTTGCTGTCCGAAGCCTTTTTGCTCGAGGCGGAAAATCACGCTGAAATATGCGCCACCCTTAGCGCCGAGCTGACGCGCCTGGAGCTGGCGAGCAGCGAGCTTTCCCGCATGGCCCACGCACGCCAAAAGCTCGGCGGGCTGTTGGAGGCCCTACGCATTCCGCCACCTCCGCCCGACGAGCTGGCGCGCTTCGAGTCGGAGAAGAGCGAGCTCTACGCCGAGCGCGATCGAGTTTTTCGTTTGCTCGAAGCGCTGACGCAGTTGAGCCATGAGCTTCCAGCGCTGGCCTGGGAAGACGCCGAACGCTCACTGCAGAATCGCGAGCAAGTCGCACCGGCGTTGGAAGAGCAGCATCAGCGCGCGCGCAGCGTCGTCGAGAGCGCTGAAAAGCAGGTGCTGGCCGCGGAAGCAGCCTGGGAAAGTGCCACCGCCGAGCTCCAAGGCGCCGAAGCCGAGCTGGGCGCCATCGCGGCCCACGCCGAGCGACTGGCGGATGAGCTGGCGCGCTCGGGCGTGCCCGCTGACCTCACGCCCGAGCGCGCGGCGCGGCAGCTGGTCGAGCTCCGCGCGACCGCCGAGCGGCTCACGCTCGAAGAGCGCGAATTGTTGGCGCGGCGCGGCGCGGGCGCCGAGCGAGTCCGTCAACTAGGCCAAGATTTAGCCAAAACGGAGCGTGAGCTGGCAGCGGCGCAGGCGGCGGCCGAGCCAGCGCGGGCGCGTTGGCAAACGCTGCGCGACCACGCCGAGCGCGCGCTGGTGCTTCACTCGGGTGAGTCGAGCGAGCACGACGCTTCCCGCAGCGCGTTGGAGTTGGCAGCCGAGGCGCGCAGCCGAGCCGAGCTGTTGCAAGATCGATTGGCGTCCGCGCGTGGCGGCGACGCGCTAGCCAGCGAGGTCGGCGCGCAAGCTCTCGACGAGGACGATGCCTTCCTCACGTTGTGGCTGCGCGTGCGTGAATGGCTGGCCCGGCGGGTGCCCGCGCAAGTCGCGCAAGTCGAGGACCCGCTGCTGGCGCTGGAGCGCTTGCGCGGTCACCTGACCGTGCTCGAGCAGCGCCTGGGACACCAGGAAGGCGACCTGCGCGGCGCGTCCGAGGACATCGCACGTGGCATCGAAGTGCAGCTGCGGCGCGCCAAGGCGCAAGTGCGGCGCCTGAACCAGAACTTGGACGGTGTCTCGTTCGGCAGCATCGCCGGTATTCGCGTCGAGCTGCGGCGCTCACAGCAAATGGAGCCCGTGCTGCGCGCCTTGGCGGAAGGCAGCGCCCAAGAGCTGCTGTTTCAAAGCAGCCTGCCGACCGAAGAAGCGCTCAGCGAAATTCTGCGGCGTTACGGCGGCGGCCGCAGCGGCGGCGGGCGTGTGCTCGACTACCGCGAGTACCTTGAGCTGGTCGTCGAGGTGCAGCGCAAGGCCGACGGCAACTGGGAGCCGGCCAACCCGACGCGGCTTTCGACCGGCGAAGCGATTGGCGTCGGGGCCGCGTTGATGATGGTTGTACTGGCCGAGTGGGAGCGCGACGCCAACCTGCTGCGCGCGCGCCGTGGGCCCGGCTCGTTGCGCTTCTTGTTCTTGGACGAGGCCAATCGGCTGTCCCAAGACAACCTGGGCTCGCTGTTCGATCTGTGCGAGAGCCTCGATCTGCAGCTGCTGATTGCCGCCCCGGAAGTGGCGCGCGCCGACGGCAACACCACCTACCGGTTGATCCGCAAAATCACCGAAGACGGCCGCGAAGAAGTCATCGTCTCCGGCCGCCGCGCGCTAGGTAGCGAGCCGCTGCCGGTCGCGCCGGCGGTCACGGCGCCGGTCCAGGGCACGCTGTTTCAAAATTGAAGCGCTGCTCGCCCGCCCCGGCGCGGCGCGACCTGGAAAGCAACCCAAGGAGTGACGCGCTCGACCCGGGTCGCGTCACAAGTCCTTACAGCACCTGAAGCTCAGGTGGTAATTGCGGTGCGCGTCCTTCGCCATCAACCTGCCACTGTGCCACGCCAGCGCACGCCAACGGCAGTCGTCTTCGTGCGCGTCGAGCCGCTGAAAGATGAACCAGCTGCCCTTCATCTCGTTTTCGCCCGTTCCGCCGCGCGTTCCCAGCTCTTCGGCGACCAGCGGCAAGTTCATGTGCTCGGCGGCGTT
>JAYUYU010000192.1:0-6888 GCA_043752365.1 Myxococcales bacterium
CTCACGGTGGATCTGACCCTGCCGTGCGTCATTACGTTGGATCCGGTGCCGGTTCCGGTGCGGACCGAAATCCTCCTGATGCTGTCGCCCAAAAGCGGGGCCACGACCGAGCACGAGGGGCACGTGGCGCGCCGCCGCCCGCGGCCGCCCAAGGCTGACGCCGCTGCCGCCCCGGAAAAAGCACGCCCAGCTGCCGAGCGCGCCGGGCGATCCAAAGGCCCGGCCAAGGCCGGCTCGGCCGAGGGCCATTGGGAAGAAACCCCCATTTTGGACGACGAAACCGCGGGTCAGGACACCTACGAGGGGCACGAAATCGCCCTCGATGACTTCGTGCGGGAGTTCCTGGTCTTGGAGCTTCCGATGTTTCCCCGCCGTTCGGACTTGCCAACGGACAGTCCAGCAGCTAACCCTCCGCTCCCCGCTGACAGCCAGCCGGGAGGCGACAAGCCTCTCGACCCGCGCCTGTCACCGCTAGCCGAGCTCAAAAGCCGGCTCGAGCAGAAGATCAAGAAGGAGTAATCCTCGTGGCCGTTCCGAAACGACGTTTGAGCAGCAGCAAGCGCGACATGCGCCGAGCCAATCACGACAAGGTCGCCGCCCCCAACGTGGTGCCCTGCGCCAGTTGCTCGGCACCGATGGTGCCGCACCGGGTTTGCCCGGGCTGTGGTTTTTACAAAGGTCGCGCGGTCGTCAAGTCCGCCACCGCCGAGAAGAGCTGAGCAGTCCGAGCCGCGGTGGAGCTAGGCTCCACCGACCCGCGAGACAGCTGGTTTAACCATTTCTGGTGACGCCTCCTCGCGGTGATCGTATCCAGACTAGGCATGCCGAGCGTCACTGCCCCTAAGAGCTGCATCCTGGGCACGGGTGCTTACGCGCCCGACCGGATCCTGACCAACGGCGATCTGGAGCGGCTCGTCGATACCTCGGACGCTTGGATCACCGAGCGCACGGGTATCAAAGAGCGCCGCGTCGCCGCTGACGACCAGGCCTCGAGCGACATGGCCCTCTTCGCAGCACAACGCGCGCTCGAAGCTGCCGGCCTCACTGCCAAAGACCTCGACATGATCATCGTCGGCACGGTCACGCCCGACCTGCCGATGCCCGCGTGCGCCGCGATCTTGCAGCAGAAGCTAGGCGCAGGGCCCATTCCGTCGTTCGACATTTCGGCGGCGTGCGCCGGTTTCATCTACGCCATGTCGATCGCGGATCAGTTCATCCGCTCCGGCGTGCAAAAGCACGTGCTGATAGTCGGCGTCGAGCTGCTCAGCCGCATCCTCAACATGAAGGATCGCACGACCTGCGTGCTGTTCGGTGACGGCGCTGGCGCTGCGGTGCTGGGGCCGGCCAAGGACGACGGCGCCGGCATCCTCTCGACCAAGCTTTACACCGACTCGTCGCTGGTGGGCTCGCTGTGCATTCCGGCGGGCGGCAGTAAAGAGCGCCTCACGCCCGAGGCCCTGCTGGCCCAGCGCGACAAGGTGCACATGGCAGGTCAGGACATCTTCAAAGTCGCCGTGAAGAACCTGACCAGCGCTTCGCGCTCGGCGCTGGAGCACGCAGAGCTGCCCGCGTCGGCGGTGCGCTGGGTCGTGCCGCACCAAGCCAACCTGCGCATCATTGCGCAGGTCGCGCAGCGCCTCGACATCCCGCTCGAGCGCTTCGTGCTCAACATCGAGCGTTACGGCAACACGTCGAGCGCGTCGATCCCCATCGCGCTCGACGAAGCCTTGCGCGACGGTCGCATCGAAAAAGGCGACACGGTCTTGATGTGCGCGCTCGGTGCAGGTGTTTCGTGGGGCAGCGCGCTCATTCGCGTGTGATTTCTCGCCGCAACGCGCGCGGCGTATCAAGGAGCCTTTCTTGACGACGGCATGGCTATTTCCCGGACAAGGTACGCAACAGGTCGGCATGGGCCAGCAGCTGCACGGCAGCTCGAAGGCAGCCCGCGAAATTTGGGAGCGCGCCGACGCAGCGCTCGGCTTTCCGCTCTCGACGCTCTGCTTCGAAGGGCCCGAGGCCGAGCTCACGCTCACCAAGCACGCCCAGCCAGCCATCTTGACGGCCAGCATTGCAGCGCTGGCCGCCCTGCGTGAAGCGCTGCCGGGCCTGGAGCTTCCAGCTTGTGGCGCGGGCCACTCGCTCGGCGAATACAGCGCGCTAGTCGCCGCTTCTGCGCTTGGCTTCGAAGACGCCGTGCGGCTGGTGCACTTGCGCGGGCAAGCCATGCAAGACGCGGTGCCCGCGGGGGTCGGCGGCATGGCGGCGATCATGGGCGGCGACGCCTTGGCAATCGAAGCCCTGTGTCGTGATGCGGCCGAAGGCGAAGTGGTTTGGCCCGCGAATTTCAACGCGCCCGGCCAAATCGTGATCTCGGGTCACAAGACCGCCGTGGCTCGTGCCGCTGCGTTGGCGGGTGAGCGCAAGCTGAAGGCGATCGTCCTGAACGTGAGCGCGCCGTTTCACTGCTCGCTGATGGCGCCTGCAGCGGCGCGCATGAAGACGGCCCTTGCAGCTATCTCGCTGAGCCCGCTCGCCTTTCCAGTCTTGGCCAACGTCGAAGCCACGCCGAACGCCGACGCCGCCCGGGTGGCCGAGCTGTTGGTGCGCCAGGTGGATTCACCCGTGAAGTGGGATAAAACACTCGTGGCCATGGCCGAAGCCGGCGTCACTCGCGCGCTCGAGATCGGCCCCGGCAAGGTGCTCGCCGGCCTCGCCAAGCGCATCGACAAGCGCGTCAGTGTGCTTTCTGTCGGCGATTCGGAGAGCGTGGCCAAGGTCGCCGAGTTTCTCGCCGGCGAGGCACCCCCTGTCAGCATGGGCGAACCGTCCCCGGCCAGTCTCCCGCGCCTTTAAATTTGCAGCTCGCAGCCACGAATCGAGCGACTGATCTGCCGACGCGGCGCGTAACCTGGCGCCGCGTAAGACATTTCCCGCTCGACAACGGCCACGGCGTGCTAAAGACGCGCGCTCAGTGCGGTTTTGACCGCGCTTTCTCGAAGGAACCTCTGCGAATGTTCGATCTCACCGGCAAAGTAGCGCTCGTCACGGGCGGCTCGCGCGGTATTGGTCGTGCAGCCTCGCTCGCGCTGGCCAAGCGCGGTGCGCAGGTCGTCATCAACTACGTGAGCAATGAAGGCGCGGCGCGAGAGGTAGCAGAGTCGATTCAAGCCGCCGGCGGCAAAGCGGAGCTGGTGCAGTTCGACGTCGGCAACAGCGAGGCCGCAGAGATTTCCATCGCCGAGGTCGCCAAGCGCCTGGGGCGCCTGGATGTGCTGGTTTGCAGCGCGGGTGTCTCGATCGACGGTTTGCTGCTGCGCCTCAAAGACGAGGATTTCGACCGCATCTTGAGCATCAACGTGAAAGGCGCCGTCGCCTGCGCCCGCGCCGCGACCAAGGTGATGATGCGCGCCCGCGCGGGCCGCGTAATCTTCCTGTCGAGCGTCGTCGGTGAAATGGGTAACGGCGGGCAAACCGCCTACTCGGCTTCCAAGGCGGCTCTTCTGGGTATCACCAAGTCGCTAGCCCGCGAGCTGGCGTCACGCTCCATCACGGTCAACGCCATTACGCCCGGCTTCATCGACACCGACATGACCGGCGCGCTCACGGACGAGCAAAAGACCGCCATCAACTCTGCCATTCCGCTCGGCCGTACAGGCAAGCCGGATGAGGTCGCCGCCGCCGTGGTGTACCTAGCCTCGGACGAGGCTGCCTACGTCACTGGTCAGGCCCTGCGCGTGAACGGTGGCATGTACATGTAAAGCTTGGGGTTTTCCAGTTGCGCTGGACATCTAGAAAAGCGCCGCCGGAAGCCTTGGACACGCGACGGAATCTAGCTAACGGTTCGAAAAATCTCTGCAATTGGAGCGACCCCTCTGCTACGAGGCGCTCCTGGAGGCATCATGGCTGAAGGTCGGAACGTAACCGCCGAAGTAAAGCGGATCATCAAAGAGCAGCTCGACGTGGACGAGAAGGATATCAAACCCGAATCCACGTTCATCGACGACCTGGGCGCAGACTCGCTCGGTCTGGTGGAGCTGGTCTTGGCCTTCGAAGAAGCCTTCGAGATCGACATCCCGGACGAAGACACCGAGAAGATTCGCTCGGTTCAGGACGCTGTCGATTACATCGAAAAGCACCTGGCGGGCTGAACGCCACGCTGGTCGTGGGGCGCCCCCCAAAACCCCCCCCCACGGCCCCACTGGCAAGTCGGCCAGTTGGCTCTAGGCAGCTGAAGGAGCACATGGAGCGGATCGTCGTTACAGGAATTGGCCTTGTCACTCCGAACGGAGTCGGCACCGACGCGACCTTTCAGTCGTTAATCAACGGCCGAAGTGGCGTTGGCCCGATCACACAGTTCGACGCGACGGAGCAATATACGACCCGCATCGCGGCCGAGGTCAAAGACTTCGACCCCGCGGCGTTCATGGAGCGTAAAAAGATCAAAGAGGTCTCGCGCTTCATTCCGTTCGCCATCGCGGCCACGCGCATGGCGCTCGAGCAAGCTGATCTGAACCTCACCGAAGAAGAGCGCGATCTCGCCGGTGTTTTCATCGGCGTCGGCCTGGGCGGTCTCGAGAACCTCGAGCGCTGCACGACCACGCTGAATACGAAGGGCCCCGGCAAGGTCAGCCCCTATTTCATTCCCTCCTTGATCGCCAACATGGCGGCGGGGCAGGTCTCGATCGCCTTCGGTCTGCGCGGGCCGTGCATGGCGCACACCAGCGCGTGCTCTTCGAGCGCGCACGCCATGGGCGAAGCGCTGCGTTCCATGCAACGCGGCGACACCGAGGTCATGGTCGTAGGCGGCGCCGAAGCGACCATCACGCCCATCGGCATCGCAGGCTTCGGCGCCATGTTCGCGCTCAGCCGTCGCAACGACGCGCCCGAGCGCGCGAGCCGTCCCTGGGACAAGGGTCGTGACGGCTTCGTATGTGGCGAGGGCGCCGGCACCTTGATCTTCGAGTCGCTGACGCGCGCCAAGAAGCGCGGCGCTCGCATCCTGGCCGAGGTCTCGGGCTACGCCGCCACGGCCGACGCCTACCACATCACCAAGCCAGCTCCCGATCACGCTCAAGCCGCTCGCGCCATGCAAATGGCGTTGAAGGACGCCAAGCTCAACCCCGAGCAAATCGACTACATCAACGCCCACGGCACTTCCACCCCGGTGGGTGATACGGAAGAGGCCAAGGCGGTCGCCAAGGTTTACGGCGCCCACGCGCTCGACAAGAAGCTGTGGGTCAGCTCTACCAAGAGCATGATGGGCCACCTGCTCGGCGCTGCTGGCGCCGTCGAAGCAGCCGTCTGCATCAAGGCCATCGAGACGGGCGTCATTCCACCCACCATCAATCTGGAAGACCCGGACACCGACGTGCCGCTGGATTTCGTGCCCAACAAGGCTCGTGAGCGCCGCATCAAGCGCGCCATGAGCAACTCGTTCGGCTTCGGCGGAACCAACGCGACGCTGGTGTTCTCTGCCTTCGAGGGCTGAGGGCCGTCCGCCCCCAGTCACCTAAGCCTCCATGCAGTGCCCTTACTGTCGTGAAATGGAGAGCCGGGTCGTCGACTCGCGACTGGTTGCTGGCGGCACCGTCACCTGGCGCCGGCGCGAATGCGACGGCTGCAAGCGCCGCTTTACCACCTACGAACGCGTCGAGACGACGTTGCCCACGGTCGTGAAGAAGGACGGCCAGCGCGAAGCCTTCGATCGGCTGAAGCTGCTGCGAAGCTTGCGCATCGCCTGCAACAAGCGCCCGGTCTCGGCCGAAGCTCTCGAAGAGCAAGCCGAACAGCTCGAACGCGAGCTGGGTGAGAGCGGCGACAAAGAAGTCTCCTCGCTCGTCATTGGCGAGCGCGTGATGGCCCGGCTCAAGGCGCTCGACGAAGTAGCCTACGTGCGCTTCGCCAGCGTTTACCGCTCCTTCCGCGATATCGACGAGTTCATGAGCGAGATGGGCAAGCTCGTACGCTCACGCACGGATTAGCGGGCCATGACTGGCCCGCCGATCCTCGTCCTTCGCTCGGGAGCACAGCTCCCGCCCCGGGAAGTGAATTCAGGGTGGGGCCCCGCGCGATTTATTCGCGCGGGGCGGGGCGCGAGCAACCGCCGCGCCCCGGATAAAGGCGGACCCACCCTCAGGTTTTGGGGCCCCAACCCCGAAACTTGCGCTAGTTAGAAGCGCGCGACGATGGCCAGAGACGTTGACCAAGAGCTGATGCGGCGCGCAATCGCGCTCGGTGAGAAGGGCGATCCCTCACCAAACCCGCACGTCGGCTCGGTCGTAGCCAGCGCAGCGGGCGAAGTGTTGGGTGAAGGCTTTCACGAGTCCACGGGCCTCGATCACGGCGAGGTGGCCGCGCTCAAGGCCGCCGGCTCGAAGGCGCGCGGGCAGACGCTGTACGTGTCGCTCGAGCCCTGCAATCACCAAGGCCGCACCCCGCCCTGCGTCGACGCGATTTTGGCGGCTGGCATCAAGCGCGTCGTCATCGGCTGCCGTGATCCGAACCCGCGCGTGGCAGGCGGCGGCATCGAGCGGCTGCGTGAAGCCGGCGTCGACGTGGTCGAGGGCGTGCTCGAGTCCGAAGCTCAGAACCTGATCAAGGGCTGGGCGAAGTTCATCATCACAGGCCAAAGCTACCTGACCCTGAAGCTTGCCATTTCGCTCGATGGGCGCATCGCCACCCGCACCGGCGCCTCCAAGTGGATCACGGGTCCTGAATCCCGGCTGCGCGTGCAAACGCTGCGCGCGTCGCACGACGCCGTGATGGTCGGCGTCAACACGGTGCTGGCGGACAACCCGCGCCTGACGGTGCGCGACGTCCCAGGCCGCAGCCCCGTCCGCGTGATCGTCGACAGCAAGCTGCGCATTCCGGTAAGCTCACAGGTCGTGC
>JAYUYU010000193.1:0-6887 GCA_043752365.1 Myxococcales bacterium
CTCCGCGCGAAGATCCCGACGCTTTGCCGCCGTCTGCGCCCATCGAAGAACCGCTCCAGTCGCCTGACGACACTCCTCGCGCGCCCATCGATTGCTGACCGCGTCGCGAATCGCCCCGTAGGATCCAAAGGGCCACTCTCACTCGCCCGATGGGTCCGCCCAAACGGCACCCTACCGCTTGCCCCTCTTCGTGCTCGTGGCAGTGGGCGTGACCGCGATCCGGTAGGCTGCGCGCATGCTCAAGCTGTACGGCTTTGCTCGAGTGAACAAGGGAGCACGCGGCAACACGCGCGATTTGCGGGTCTTGTGGGCGCTCGAAGAGATGGGACTGCCCTACGAGATCGTCGGGATGGACCACCCCAATCACGATCTCGATTCACCGGCGTACCGCGCGCTGAATCCGTTTGGTCAAATTCCGGTGGTCGATGACGACGGCGTCGTGGTCTCCGAGTCCGGCGCGATACTGATCTACCTTGCGCGAAAGAGCGGCAAGCTGATGCCCAATGAGCTCGCGGGGGAGGCACAGGTGCTGCGCTGGTGTTTCACCGCCTTGACTACCATCGAGCTACCGGTGCTATCGCTGTGGTTCGTCGACTTGAGCGGGGGCAAGGACAGCAAGCCCAGCGAGGCGTTGCAGCGCTGGGCCGAGATGCGCTTGAAGCAACTCGATGGTTGGCTCACCAATCGCCAGTTCATCGCGACCGAAGATTTTACCGTCGCCGATATCCTCATGACTCATGTGCTGGACGCCGGCACCCGTCAGGAGATGCTCAAGCCGTACTCGAACCTCCTTGCCTACCGCGCGCGTTGCACCGAACGCCCGGCATGGAAGAAGACGCTCGACGCGTACCGCATGCGCGTCGAAGCGGCTTGAATCGCCGTAGCGCCCCGTCTCAGCCCATCGCCGGGCTCGCGTCCGCAATTGGCCGATATTAGCCAATAGTCCCGCAAACCCCCGCGCGCACGCACCGCGCACGCGCACGCGCAAACGCTGCACCCTGGCGCACGCCCACGCGGCTTTCCAGGGCGGCGGCTGCCGCTTCGCAGCCTAGATTGCAGAAGCTGCTGTGGCGGAGCCAGGTCTTGTTAGTCGTGATTGGATCACCGGCTTCGCCGAGCTCGTGGTCGTGACGGTGGCGGTGGCGGTGCGTTTAGCGCTGCCAGCCCGCAACGTAGAGTGCTCTGACTTCAGAAGCGGCAAGTACTCGATTGTACAGCGCAGCCAAAAAAACCTGGCCCTGCCAGAGTTGATCTCCGATTTCGACGCGCGACGGCTCGTCCGCAAATTCGATCGGTCCTTCGAGATCGCGTGTCGATGCCACGTCACCATCGATGAACAGCCGGACAACTCTGGCTGACCCCGAGAAGGTGCCCACCCAATGCCGCGTTTGGCCGCGGTGATCGCCGAGGAACAAGCCGCCATCCATGGTGCTCTGGATTGGCACCTCAAACGCTGCGCCGGTCACGAACTGATTGAAATTGAAGAAATTGCTGCCTGTCGTTTTGAACAACACGTGCTTGCCCTCAAAGTCCTCGGGACCCATTTTTGCCCAAAGCTCGAGCGAGAATTCTTTGGTCACCGCGAGTTGCCGAATCAAAGGCGTGGCTGGCTCCAAATCGGACTTGAGGCTGGCGCCCGAGAGGACCAGAGCGCCGCCTTCGAGCCGGATGGCGGCATCAGTCGAGCCCAGGGGATAGGGAAAAAGCGGCACCTGGCCCACGCGATCCTCGACGACCGCAGGTCGCCCAGTGCCAGAAAAGGTCCAAAGCGCGATCGGGCTGCCTAGTAGGGCAGCGTCTGTGCCTCCTGAGCCAGCCGAACCCGAGCTCGCGCTACCGGCGGTGCCCGCTGTCGCGGGCGCAGCCCCGTCCCCAGAGCTACCCTGGCCCCCGCTGCCACCGCCCGCGGCGGGTAAGTCGAACGGAATCTGACACCCCGTGGTGAGCCATGCAGCGATCAGCAGGCTTCGCACTATCACGCCAGCCCGTGCTTACGCAGGTAGGCCCTGACGTACTGCCGAGAGAGGCCACTGCGCCGGGCAATCTCGGTGATGTTGCTCGCGCATATCCGAGTCAAATCAGCAAAAAATCGGCGTTCGAACGCGTTCAGCGCGTGCTGCTTGGCCTGCGCGTATGCCGACGAGGCGGGCGCTGTCTCCGCCGCGAGGCCTAGGCTGATCACGTCGCTCGCCACGCTCGAGTCGGGCGGAAGCTTGGCCAACACGCTCGTGATGTTTGCCAGCTCTCGCACGTTGCCGGGCCAACCATATCCGGGCAGCAGCCTGGCGATGGCATCCACGACCGAGGTCGTACGCTCGGGCCGTTGGATGCGTTCGCACAACGTGTCGATCAGCAGTGGAATATCCTGTAAGCGCTCGCGAAGCGGGGGCAGTGTGACTGTGACCTGCGCGATACGAAAAAACAGGTCGCTGCGAAATCTGCCATCGTTGACCATGGCCGTGAAATCACGGCGGGCGGCGGCGACGACTCGAACATCCACCGGTTGATAGCTGCCGCCGACGCGTTTGACTTTGCGCTCGGCCAGCGCCCGAAGCAGCTTGGGCTGGAGCTCCAGAGGCAGCTCAGCCAGCTCGTCGAAGAACAGCGTTCCGCCGTCGGCCTCCTGAAACGCTCCGTCGCGGCGCTCATTGGCGCTCGTGAAAGAGCCGCGCTCGTGGCCGAACAGCGTGCTTTCGGCGAGCGAAGGAGGGATGGCGGCGCAGTCCACCACGACGAAAGGACCTTTGGCCCGGGCGCTCGCCTCGTGCAGGGCTTGGGCTACGAGCTCCTTGCCCGTCCCAGTCTCCCCGCGCACCAGTAGCCCCAGATCGGTGGGCGCAACTTCTCGAAGGACGCGAAACACATAGCGCATTTCCGCAGAGCACCCCGCTAGAGGGCCGAAGGTCTGGCTCTCGCCGACCTCCACGACCTCGGGCTGCCCCGGTATGAACTCGAGCCGGCTAGAGCCCAGCTCGATCGTGCAGGCTACGTCCAGCCACGCGCTCTCCACCCTCAAGCCAGCTAGCCGCGTGCCATTGCGGCTCTCTAGGTCCCGCAGCTGGACACCGCGCGCGCCGGCATGAAGCTCGCAATGAACGGCGGAGACTTCCGGATCGTCAACGACGACGCCGCAGCTCGGGCTGCGCCCAACGTAAATTGGGGCGGGACCGATGACGACTCTGTTGCCGTCCGGCAGACGTAGAGTACCACCACGGAGAACCAGCTCGTTCGAGCGCGTGCGTGTGGGTGCGTCATCCATACGCCACCGGAACACTAGCACACGGGCTCTGACCCGAGCTCGGACTGATCGACGGCCACGGGTTCACGAGGGCCGCCCATCGATTTCGAGCTCGCCTTGCGCAAAACCAGCGCCGTAACCTGGGATTATCACGTGTTGCTCTCAGGCGCTGAGCCCGGCCCTGAAGTGTCGAGGGGTTCGCTGGTCTTCAATCCCAACGGCTCCCTCCGTAGTGTCACGACCGCGCGGCCGTTGCGTTTCCCGAATCACCACGGTGTGCTGGGTGACCCGATTGAGCTCGATTTTGGCGCCGGCACGGCTGCTGGCGGCAGCGGTGTCGACGGCGTCACCTCGCTCCCCGGCGGCTCCTTCGAAGTCTGGCAGCAACGCGACGGCGCCGTGCTCGACTGCCTGCCACGAGCGGCGACAACGCTCCCCGTTGCGCGCCCCCTCAGCTGCGCTGGCGAGCGCACCACTGCCGTCTCGATGAACTTCAACCTCGACCCCGCAACCGCCCTGAGCGACCTCGCAGCCTACTCCGCGAACGTCACCGTCTACGACGCGGCGCTGACACCGCAAAACCTCGAGCTACACTTCCAACACCGCGAAACGCGTCGCTGGCAATGCCAGATTATCGCGGCGTCTGCCGAAATCGGCGTCGTCGACCTCCACTTCGCGGCCAACGGCGCCCCCGAGCTGATCGAAAACGTCCCCGTCCTGCGGCTGCCTCTCGCCGACGGCAGCGCCGGCCCACCAATCCAGCTCGCCTTCGACGACGGCTGGGCAATCACCTCGTTTTCCGCCGAAAGCAACGGCTGGTTATCACCCAACGGCGCCGCGCCTCAAGCCGACGGTTGCGTCGAGTAGTCCACACCCGCGCCCGCCCCGGCCGCCCGCACCCCAACCCCCACGCTGCCCCCGCCTCAACCGTCGACCGGCTTCCGCGGCGCGAAGCGGGTCAGGCTGGCGATGACGGAGATGAGCTCGGCGGGCTCGACCGGCTTGGGAATGTGCATCATGTAGCCGGCGTCGAGCGCCTTGCGGCGGTCTTCGGCGCGGGCATAGGCGGTCAACGCCGCGGCGGGAATGTGCGCGGCGTTGGGCAGTGCGCGGAACTGCCGGATCAGCGCGTAGCCATCTTCGCCGGGCATACCAATGTCCGAGAGCAGGACGTCGGGCAGCTCGAGTTCGACCGCCGCGAGCGCCTCGGCGACGCTGCCGGCAAACGTGACCTTTGCGCCCATCTGCTCGAGCACCGCCGCGACGAGATCGCGCGCGTCGGCTTCGTCGTCGACGACCAGGACCTTCAGGTCGATCAGCTCTGGACGCCGCGGAAAAGCGACGTGGCCCAAGCTGCTGGGCGAGCGCGACGAGGTGCTGCGCGTTTCTTGCCGTAGCGGCGCCAGCGGCAGCAGGACCGTGAACGTCGTTCCGTGGCCTTCACCTTGGCTGGCGACCGAAATGGTCCCGCCGTGCAGCTCCACGATGTGGCGAGAAATCGCTAAACCAAGCCCCAGACCGCCATGTGAGCGCGTGATCTTGCCGTCTTCTTGCTTGAAGCGCTCGAACACCTGCGGCAAAAATTCCGGCGCAATACCCTGGCCAGTGTCGGCGACTTGAATGCGCAGGCTGGAGTCGACGCGCTCGAGCATCACGTTGATGCGGCCGCCCCGCGGCGTGAACTTGATGGCGTTGCTGAGCAAGTTCCACACTACCTGGCCCAAGCGGTGCGGGTCACCGATGATGTTGCTTGCTAGCGGGTCGAGTGAGGCCAGCACCTCAATCTTGCGGGCGTCGCTGGCTAGGCGAAGCGAGTCGATGGCGTATTCGATGACGTGCGCGATACCGACGGGTTGTGTGTCGAGTCGCAACTTGCCGCTGACAATGCGAGCGACGTCGAGCAGGTCTTCGATTAGCTGCGCCTGCGTGACGGCGTTGCGCTCGATGGTTTCGAGTGCGCGTTCTTGTCGATCTTGCGTGAGCTTTCCGCCACGCAGCAGGCGCGTCCAGCCCAGCATCGCGTTCAGGGGCGTGCGCAGCTCATGAGAGATGGTCGCCAAAAACTCGTCCTTGATCCGGTTCGCGTCGTCTGCGGCCTGCCGTGCGTCCAGGGCTGCACGAAACAGCTCCGCGTTGTCGATGGCCGCGCCCACGCGCCGCGCGAAGTCTTCGGCAAAGCGCAGGTCGTCGTTCGAGAAGCGACGACCGGACTCGGCAGAACCGAAGGTGATGGCGCCCACCACCTTGTCGCGCGCGTAGAACGGCACGCGCATCGACGATCTGAGCCCCAGGGCGCGCATGGCCCGCGCTCGTTCCGGGTCGGAGCTGTCGACTGCCAGCGCCTCGTCGGAAATCTCCACGCTGATTTCCGACGCTCCGGTGCGCACGACGCGCGCAACGCCCGTAGCGTCCTCGGCGGAAGCCGGCCAACGGCGCCACATTTCTTGCGCCAAGGCCACCTTCGCAGGGTCGACGTGAGCGACGGTGAGCTGACGGAAACTGCCGTCCGACTCGACTACGTCCACGGCCGCCCAATCTGCTACGCGCGGAACGGCCAAGCGCATGACGGTAGCGATGGTCGCCGCGTAGTCGTGGCCGACTCCCGCGCGACTCAGCACCACGCTCACTTCGGACAAGAAACGGAATAGGTCTTCACTGCGCTTTTGGTCGTCGATATCGGTGCAGGTGCCAAACCAGCGGGTAACGCGCCCCGCCGCGTCGAACGCCGGTTCGGCGCGCACCAAGTGCCAGCGGTACGTGCCATCGCTCGCGCGCAACAGCCGGAATTCCGTCCCATACGAGCTGCCGGACGCTATCGACGCGCGCCACGAAGTGATGACGTGGTCGCGTTCGGTGGGGAACACGAAATCCAGCCAACGTGCAGGATCAGACGAGCCCGAATAGGCCGTCCAACGCTGGTTGGTGTAATCGAGAGTGCCGTCGGGTTTGGCGGTCCACACCACCTGCGGCATCGAATCGGCCAGCGCTCGCACGTCTCGGTCGTGCTCGACGCGCGCCGAAATGTCGCTCGACGTGCCGAAAAAGCGCATCGGCTTGCCGTCGGCTGAATAGTGAACTTTGCCGCGCACTTCGAGCCAGACCAGCTTGCCGTCGGGGCGAAGGACGCGGTACTCGGTCTGGTACGGCTGCCGCTCGGCCAGCGCAACGTTGACTTGTTGCAGCACACGCTCGCGATCATCCGGGTGAATGAACTCGAACAAGTCACTCAGCGTCCACTTTCGCTCTGCGTCTCCAAGGCCCCAGTCGGCGCGCATCTGCGGGCTGAGCGTGAACGAATCTTCGGGCACGTTCCAGTCGTAAAAGCCAACCTTCGAACTCTCGAGCGCGAGCGTGAGTTGATCCTCACTGCGTTGAATGCGCTCCTGTGCGCGGCTTTGCAACGCAATGTGCTGGTCTTGGGCCTGACGGGCCAGCACCTGTTCCGTTACTTCTGAGCCCAAGACCATGATGCCGTCAGTTTCGCCGGCCGCGTTCTGGCGCGCCGCGAACGTGAGATTGAAGTAGCGCGGGCGATCGCCGACAGTAACCGCGATCTCGCGCAGCTCGGCGCTGACGCCGCTGCGGTACACCTCGTCCAAAATGCCGTGCACCTCGACTGACTCGGGCTGAGCGTCGCGTACGGCCTGAC
>JAYUYU010000194.1:0-16183 GCA_043752365.1 Myxococcales bacterium
TCAGCCTGGGCGCGACTGCCGAGGGCTCGAGCCGTTGGGCCAAAGTCAGCGGCAGCGACGACATCTGGAGCATCAGCAGCTGGGCCGCCGATTGGGCCACGGCCGAGCCAAAGAAGTTCCAGAAGGACACGGACAAGGACAAGAAGAAGCCGGACGGCGCTGGTGCGCCCGGCGGAATGCCGCCCGGAATGCCGCCCGGAATGCCGCCTGGCATGGGCGATCCGCACGGCGGCCAGTAGGTAGGGCCCGCGGCGCTGCTTCGCGGCGGCACTGCGGTATAACGGGAGGCATGCGGGCAATCGCCAGCTGCCTCCCGTTGCTGTTTTTGTTGTGCGGCGGGTGCGCGCGCAAACTGCCGGGACCGGACGAGTGCCGCGCCTTCGCCATGACCGTCGTTGGCGTGCCCCAAGGCACGCCCGCAAGCCTGCTGGCCCGTAACCCGCGCCTCGCCGCTCAAGCCGACGAGGTCACGAACCGCTGCCTCACGACGCCCTGGGATTACCAGCTGCTCAGCTGCCTCGGCGCCGGCAACAGCAGCCGCGCCTGCCTAGTCAGGTTCGAAGCCCGCCGCAGCGGCCTGCCATAGCGGACCGCCCGAGCGGATTTGCTGCGCGCGCGAGCCCGAGATTTTTTTACAGGGAGGACGGGAGGACGGGAGGACGGGAGGGCGAGACAGAGGCGAGAATTTTGGGGTTCGAGTCGTTGTCAACCGAGCACCGCGGTGCAGCGCGTCTCGAGCGATTTCGCCTCAACCCGCACTTTCACTCTCTCGCCCTCGACGGCGTTTTCGTCGAGGACCAAGGCGGCGAGTTGAGCTTCCGCGCGCTGCCCTGCCTCAAGAAGGAAAGGTGTTGGGGGCCGCCCTCCCATCGCAATCCCGGCCTGATTCCGGCCGAAGTGACATCCGCGAGAGAGGCCCCGAACACCGCGACAATTCGGCACTGCGCGGAGGCGTTCTGAGGCGCGATGCTGGAGCTTTGACGGGCTGGCTGTTAGAGGCCGCCTTCCCATCGCAATCCCGGCTTGATTCGGGCCGAAGTGACATCCGCGGGGGGAGCTTCGAACACCGCGACAATTCGGCCCTCGCGGAAGCGGTCTGAGGCGCGGATTCTGAGCGAGCTTTGACGGGGGCTGCGCGTGCCGTTAGGGCGGCCGGCCCTTGGCATTGGCGTTCGGCACCCCGCGCTTCGCGAGAGACGAGGCTGCGCTCGTGGGCGCGCTGTTCGGCATCAAGCTCGTGGCGTGTCCGCACTGCCGGCGCTGCGGGGCACTGATCGGTCACGGATTTCTGCGCGGCTACGCTGAGCGCGGCTCGGAGCGAGTGGCGCGGGGTCGGCGCTTTTTCTGCTCGAATCGCTCGCTGCGCCGGGGCTGCGGCCGGACATTCTCGGTGGCGCTGACGACGGTGCTAGCCGGCTTCGTCGTCCGCACGCTCACGCTGCTGAGCTTCGCGCAGGCCGTGCTGGGCGGCGTGACCCGTCGGGCCGCGTGGCTCTGCGAGGCGCGAGGCGCCTTCTCGCTTTCGAGCGGCTATCGGCTCTGGCGGCGCCTTCAGGCGGCGCAGAGCGCGCTGCGGGCCCGGCTGTCTCGCGAGGCGCCCGCGCCCGCCTGCTCCTCGCGTGAGCCGCTCTCGCAGCTGCTCGCTCACTTCGAGCTGGTCGTCGAGGGCGAGGCCGACCTCTTCGCGGCGTTTCAGGCGCACACGCAGCGCGGACTTTTCGCCAGCGGGCGCCAGTGATGACGGGTCGCGAGCGGGCTCGAGTGTCGTGGCGCCTGATCGCACTGAGCTCGTAGCGCGTAGCCAGCGCAGTTGTCGAATAGCTCAACAACACCAGACGGCAATGTGGGTCCGAAGCGGGGCGGTCCTACTGCTGGGGGGCGGGCGCCAAACGCGTCCGAAAGGAGCAGTGCATGCAACGAGTCAGCAGCTATTTGAAAATGCGCGTCTTGGGCGCCATCGAGTCCGCGCCAGGCGCCACCATTGTCGCGCGCATCCGGCACGTCAGTGAGCAGGCGTTTCTCGACGAAGACGGTAGGCGATTCCAGTTTACCTGGCGCACCATCCAGACCTGGTATTCCCGCTACAAGAAGGACGGGACCACGAGCGTGCTCGGCAAGGCGCGCTCGGACAAGGGCAAAACCCGCAAGGTGGCGCCGGAAGAGCTGCTCGAAGCCATCGAGCAAGTGCGCGCCAGCTTTCGTGGCCCGCACAACGTGACGAGCATCTACCGCGCCTGCATCGAGAAAGGTCTCTTGCAGCGCGAGCGCGTCGCCCCGAACACCTTCCGTCGCATCGTCAAAGCGAACGAGCTGCTCAAGCCCGACGCCGAGGTCGAAGGCAAGCGCCGGCTGGCCTTCGCCAAAGCGCACGCCAACGAGCTCTGGCAGGCGGACACCATGTTTGGTCCCCACGTGTCGCACGGCGCCGGCAAGGTGCAGAGCAAGCTCATCGCCTTCATCGACGACGCCAGCCGCGTGTGCTGTCACGGCGAGTTTTTCCTCGTCGAGAACACCGAGACGTTGCTGAAAGCTTTCAAGAGCGCGCTCTACAAGCGCGGGCTCGTCGAGGCCTTGTACGTCGACAACGGGAGCATCTATTCGTCGCAGGAAATATCGCAAGTTTGCCAGCGCATCGGCTGCATCCTGTGCCACACGCCCGTGCGCGACGGGGCTGCGAAGGGGAAGATCGAAAGGTTTTTTCGCAGCGTCCGCATGAGCTTCCTCAACCGCCAGCTCGACCTGTCGAGCATCGAGGCCCTCAACCGTGCCTTCACCGCCTGGGTCGAAGACGAGTACCACCAGAGCGAGCACAGCTCGCTGGGCATGCGGCCCATCGATCGCTTCGGCCTCGACCTCTCGCGCGTCCGCTTCCTGCCCCCTGGCGACGTGAACGACGAGCTGTTCTTCGTCGAGCAGGACCGCACAGTCCTGGCCGACAACACCTTCTCGCTCAAGAACACCCGCTTCGAAGCGCCGCGCGACCTCAGGAATCGCAAGGTGAAAATTCGCTTCGACCGCTTGAATTTTGACCGCGCGATCGTCTATTACAAAAGCGAGCGCATGGGCGAAGCGCGCCCCGTGGACTTCGTTGGCAATGACCGCAAACCGTCGAAGAAAGTCGCAACAGCAGCGTCGCAGGGCGTGGTGGAGTCATGATCCGCGCCCACTTCGGCTTGGCGAAAGACCCATTTTCAGCAGAACAATTGGCACTTTTGCCGCAGCAGCGCGAAGTGCTCGACACGCTGCGCGTGCACTGCCAGCAGGGCGGCTTGTGCGTCATCGTGGGCGAGCCTGGTACGGGCAAGAGCGTCATCAAGCACGCGCTCTGCCAGCACGACCCCAAGCGCATCATGACGCCGGTCGTCAATCGAACCCTGCACACCTACCACAGCACGCTGCGCATCCTGTGCGAGGCGTTTCAGATCGAAACCGACGGCGTCGACTTCCGCTGCGAAAAGCGCCTCATCGAGGAGGCCAGACGCCTCAACAGCGCCGGCAAGATGCTCGCGCCCATCATCGACGACGCGCACCTGATGGACGTAACGGCTCTCCGCCGAATCCGGCTCCTCTTCGAGGACTTCCCCAAAAACCACTGCCTCGTGTTGGTCGCCCAGCCCGAGCTGCTCAGTCGCTTGACCTTGACCGTCAACGAGGACATCAAAAACCGCGTCACTTACTCGGCTTTGATGCAGAAAATGGCTCCTGATAGCCTCAGCGACTTCGTCCGCGCCGAGCTCGACAAAGTCGCGCTTGCGCACAGCACCTTCACCGACGACGCGCTCGCGCTCATCGTGCGCTCATCCGAAGGCGTGCTTCGCCGTCTCAAAAACATCTGCCTCGGAGCCCTACTCGAGGCGGTCCGCGATCGCACCAAGGTCGTCGACTTGAAGCAGGTCAACCGCGTCTTGCTCCAGCCGCATTGGAGGAAAGAAACCGACCTGCCGCAGTAGCGCGGCCGTCCCATCGACATCATGGGCTGCGTCGCGCCAGCGCGATGAGGCCCGAAGCGTCGTAGCGGCTGAACGCTTGTCTCTCCTCGCTCGCAACAAACGACCAACGCCGTCGCAAGCCTTACCAAGCTTGCGACGGCGTTGGTCGTTGCGGGCGTCACTCACTCAGAATACTTGCGACCGTTTTGGTCGCGGATTGCCACGTCAGTGCGGACTTTGTCCGGAATTTCTACGACGTCAGTTTTGGAATTGCTTGTGACGTCAAACCGGCCGGCAACAACGAAGACATCAAGAGCCGGGTCACCTACTCGGTCTTGCTCCAAAAGCTCGCGCCTGACGCGCTCGCTGATTTCATCAAGAGCGAGCTGGACAAGGTCGCGCTCGCCCGCAGCACCTTCACCGACGACACGCTCAGCCTCATCGTGCGCTCGGCCGAGGGCGGGCTGCGGCGCGCCAAGAACCTCTGCCTCGCCGCGCTGCTCGACGCCGTGCGTGACCGCACCAAAATCGTCGACCTCAAGCACGTCAACCGCGTCTTGCTCCAGCCCCACTGGCGCCACTACGAAGCCGCGTTTCCAGAGGTCGTTGCCGCTGCGCTCGAGGGCAGAAACGGCTCCAAAAGCACCGCCACGGCCGTAGGAGGCGCCTTGTGACCCTGAACCCACACGTCCTGCGGCGTCGCCCTCAGCTCGCCGCCGTCGAGGCTCTCACCAGCGTGCTCGAGACCACCCTCGTCGCGCTCTGCGCCGCGCACCCCCTGATCGAGCTCGACCTCAAGACCCGCACCAAGCCGGTACTCCACATCGACCACCTCGCCGATCGCGCCGTAGAGCAAGCCGTCCACCTGCTCGACGCCCTCGACCGCTACCGCCTCGCGCAGTACCACCTCGAGCACGCGCGGCACGCACCGCCGCAAGCTCGCGAGGAGGACGTCTTCTAACGCCGCTCGACCGAAACGGTCGTAGATTTGCTGTGCGCTACGACCGTTTCCGCCGAACGCGCTGGCGCACGCCACACGCACCGCTGCGCTCGGCATGAGCACGCGCAGCATCGACAAAACGCCCACGACCGTCGCAAGCCATCACCCGGCTACGACGGTCGCGGCGTTTTCGGCGCGACCATTACCCCTAGGGATTACGACCATTTCGGTCGCGGATTGCGATGACAGCCTGGGAATTTTCCCAAATCCGTACGACGTCAATTCTGGCTGCGGACCAGGGAGGGTGAACCCTCCGCCACGCCGACTCCAAGTCGACCCCGAAAACTACACGATCAGGCCCGGAACTCACTCGGTTGGCACGACCCCCGCCGCGTAGCGGCTTCGTTCAACATCTAGGGCGCCAAGAAAGAGACCTCGTGTCCTGCCGATTCGAGGCGGACCTCCAAGACCATGCCGGTTCCGGCCTCACTTCCCATACCTGGCGCTCCCAAAAAAGCGACAGCCCCATCCGTCAGCACGGCTGATATTCCCAGAAAGGTTCCCAGCTTTGCTTTCGAATCCTTGATTGTGCGGACAAGTTTCCACGCCTGCTCATGCCGCGCGTAAACGAACACGGCGCCGCTCCTGTCGGCAACAGCGTTGTCGACGGGATCGCCAACAATCATCCAATTGCCGCTGATTGCAATGGCGGATCCGAACGAGTTTTTCTGGGGATTTGTGGGCGACTCGAGCACGCCTCCCTGCACCCACGCACCTTCATGCTTCCTGAAGACCACAACCCGTGACGACGAGTCCCCGCGCCGGAGCCTTACGGCAAGCGTGTCGTCAGTCAAGGCCGCATTGTCGGGAATTCCCTCCGGAAGTGGGATCGCAACATCAGAATCGATCGATCCGCGACGGCCCAGGGTCAGCAGATGTGCGTTCCCCTGCTGCAGCCCGACCACAGCGTTTTCATGGCCCACCACGATCGACAGGCCACGCGCAGCTTCGCCCATCGCTCTGGGCACCCAACCGTCGATCTGACAAAGAGCCGAAGCCCGCGAAGGAACTGTACTTGCCGGGGCGGTGATCACCACACAAGCGTCAGTAGCCGCCAGGGGACACTGGGCTCCGTCTGTGTCCACGCGAGTCGTCACGGTACCCGACGTTGGATCCACTACGTTGACGCGCCCCTTGTCGTCTAGAAAGACCACCAGGCCATTGACTGCACCGACGCAATCGATGCTACCCGATGGTCCGACCGAGGTGCCCGGCCCGATCAACCTGGCGAGGTTCTTGCCGTCGTAGGCGTACATCTCCGAGCCAGTATCGGCACCTGTGGTTGGTCTCAAGCCCGGCGCCGTCACAATCAGTTTCTGTCCGCTCAGAGTCATTCGTAGCCCAAAGCGTCCGGGGCCCGCGACGACCGGAGGCCCGGTGAGGACCCGGCCGCGTTCGGCGCTAGAGGTGCTGTCCCCCACGGCACCCACAGCACAGCTGGGATTTGTGCCAACCGCGCACGCTAGGAGCCCTGCAGCGGCAGCTTGCGATACGCGGCCGTCACGCCGTCGAGCCGTGGCCAACATGCGCGTCATGTCCTCGCCGGTGCCTACTTGGCACCCTTTGCATCAGCGCTAGGCTTCTGGGTAGCGTCGGGAGTGGGCGTCATCGTCGCGCTCTCGGTTCCCTCTATGGGTTTCCCGCCTTTTGTTGTGTGCATTGCGGTCGCAGGGTTCGGTCCGTTTACACCCACCTGCATCTTGTGGGCCTGTACCTTAACCCCCGTTCGATCAGCGAGATTCTTCATGAAGGTGCCCTTGTCAGCCCCAATTTTGCAGGTCAACAGCTCGAGCGAGGAAACTTCTGCGTCTCGAAGCGAGTCGCCCCAATCGCCGAGCAGGGTCGTCGCCTCATTCTCGGCGCCGGAGGTCTTCACCGTCCCTTTCTCGGTCCTTGCTTTCTCGGCAAACGCCAAGTCGTCGGCATTGAGCTTGAGCTTCGTGCCCTTCGCATTGGGGGCAAGGTCAAGCGTGCCTGCCTTGAAGTCGTCTCCGGCGCCGCCGTGTCCTACGGCTAGAATCACCTTCCCATTACGGCCCGCAAGCTTCGAAGCCTGAGCCATCTTCGTCTTCATCTCCTGGGCCGTGGCGTTCTTGTCCACGGTGACGACGTGACGACGTCCCAGCTCGAGCTCTGTGCGAATTATCGTCCCATCTGACAGCTTCTCGCTGGTCGATTTCGCCCATTGCCCAGCGAATGTCTTCAAATACGCGTCACCCTGTTCTTTCTCGATAGTTGCGTCTGCGTTGCCGGCGACGATCATCACCTTGTCCAAACCCAACGGATCGACACTCTGTAGAACAGCTCCCTTCACGTAAGCGTATAGGTTGAGATCGCCCTGCCCCGGCGAATGCACGGCCAACGGATCCGCACTCACCCACCGCCCCAAATACGGACTTAAGAAGCGCTTCCCGAAATACTGCAGCCCAATCTCAATATCTTCTTCCTTGCCGGTAAATCCGTAGTCTTCGCGAAAGCCCTTCCACCGATCCGGCCGATAATCGCTCTCCGTCGCGCCATAAGGTTGGTACGTCCGCCGTTCCGCGAGCTCGCCCGTCGCCTTGTCGATGACGATGCTCGACGACCCGAGTTGGTCGCCGACGTTGAGCAGCGTGTGGAGTCCACTCGCGACCGTGAGGCGCGGTTCGCCGAAGCCGGCGGCTTGATACACAAGCCGGCCCAGGCTCTCGCCGCCCACCGCCAAGAAGGGTGTTTCCGTTTGCGCGTTCTGCGCGTACTCCCCTGCCGTTGAATCGTAGGTGGTGCGGCGGAGCTCCAGGCTGCCGAAGAGGTAGACGGTGAAGTACTTTTGGGGGGCGGAGTAGTCGCCTTTGAGGATGCGGTTGTCGGTGTGGTCGTAGGTGAAGCGCAGGTCGGCTTTGGTGAGGCCGCCTTCGGTGCGGGTGCCTTTGTTGAGGCGGCCCAGCTCGTCGAAGGCGTAGGTGAAGCGGACGGTGCAGGAGGTGGCGCCGTTGGTGCACGTGCCAAACTTGGTGGTTTGTAGGTCGAGTAGGTTGCCCGTTTCGTCGTAGGCCAGGGCCTCCGCGGTGCCGCTGCCCGGCCAGGTGGGGACGGCCAGATCGCCGGAGTTCTTCCAGCGGTAGGGCATGCCGGTGGCGGCGTGGGTGGTGCTCGGGCCGACGCCGCGATCCCACATGGCGTGTTGGTCGTCGTCCGCGTTGACGACGGAGCCGAGCCAGTCGTATTTGTAGGTCTGTTGTTTGACGCGCTCGGCGGGCAGCAGGTGGGTCGGGAAGTTGCTGCTTTGGCGGGGGTCGCTTCGCCCCGCGCGCTCCGGCGCGAAGGGGGAGACGAAGGTGTCGCCGCCGCCCGCGTAGGCGTAGTCGACCTGTTTGACGCGGTAGAGGTCGTCGTATTGGACGGTGCGGGTCACCGGCTTGGCCCCCGCCGGCCACTCCGAGGCTGTTCGGTAGTCGGTGATGGCGGTGGGGTTGCCGACGATGTCGTAGGCGAACGACTCGTCGCGCAGGATCATTTGGAAGCTGGCCGGCGGCGCGGGGGGCAGCGTGGGGGTTGGCACATAGGTGCCGGGCGGGCTCGACCAGAGGGAGGGGATCGAGCGTGACACCTGGGAGGTGATGAGCCAGCGGCGTTCGTTGTAGGTCTGGGTGGCGGTGGTGGTGGCGGCGTCGCCGTACACGACCTCTTCAAGCAGGCCGTCGGCGGTGCGCTTCGTTGAGGCGACCAGGGTGCCGTAACTGCCGAAGATGCGCTTGACGGTGCCGCGGCCGGAGTACTCGACTTGTAGCTCGCTCTTGGCTGAGACGAGGAACTCGGGTGACACCGCGCCCGTGGACTGGAGCACCACGCGATCGGCGGCGTCGAAGCCGGTGGTGGTGGAATACCAGCGGCCGCGGATGCGCAGGCGCGGATCGGTCAGGGTCGGATCCGGATCGGCCAGGCGCCTGTCCAGGCGGGTGCCGCGACCGCGGTTGTCGTAGGTGAGGTATTGGACGCCCGAGCGATCGTAGACGGCTGCCAGGCGGCCGATCAGGTTGAGGGAGGAGGCGGAGTAGCCTGCAGGTAGGCCGCTGAGGCCGCTGCCGGAGGGCACGCCAATCACGCCGGAGAAGGAGGTCGGGACGGAGTCGTATTGGTAGTAGACCTCGATGCCGGCGTGGGTCGTGAAGTTGGGGGCGCTGTAGGGGGCGTGGGCGGCTTCGCAGGGCGAGTAGTCTTCGGAGATGGCTCGGCCCGAGGCGTCGTAGGTGTAATTGCTGCCGCAACCGCGCGCGTCGCTGGTGCCGACGAGATCGCCCGCGTCGTTGTAGGCGTAACGCCAGGGGCGAAGCCCGGTCGGGGTCACGCTGCCGCTGGTGGTTGGAGCGGCGTTGAAGTTGGCCGTGGTGTGCGGGTCCACGTTCAGGACCATGCGTCCCAGGGTGTCGTAACGCATCCAACGCACCACGGGCGCGTCGGCTGAGCCGACGTGCACGCGCGTGATGACCTCGGGCTCGCCCGTGGCCAGGAATTTGGTGCGGATTTCGCGCAGATCGAGCACGCCGCCTTCGAAGACGCGCTCGGTCGTGACGATGGCTCGGCCGTGGCCGTCCGTGCGGGTGGAAGCGAAGGTGTCTTTGTGCGCCAGCAGCGCGTCATAGCCATCATCGGCGGCGTCCCAAATGTCTTGGGATAGCGCGTGGTAGGCGTTGCGGACCGTCTGCACGCCGGCCAAGGTCGTGCTTAGGTCGTAGGTCTTGAGAGTGCGCCCGAACGCGTCGTACACGATGCGTCCGAACAAGCCGGTGAACGCGCTGGGTAGGCCGTCGCTCACGGTGGCGTTGCCGAACTGCGCCAGGTATTTGCGCGCGACGGCGCCCTTGGCGTCGAACACGGTGAATCCGTCTTGGATGGCGCTGCCGGCGTCGCGGCCAGCGGCGGAGTCGGCCTCCGAGCGCGTCAGCCGGGTACGGCCCAGGCCATCGACGAAGGCGAGGCTCCACATGTAGCCGGTGTCGTCGACCGTGGCGGTGTCCTGGCTGCGCGTCTCGATGGTCGAATAGGGTCGCTGGGCGGTGGCCAGCGAGTACACCATGCTCACGGAGCTTTGCGGCGTGGCCGTGCCGCTCGGGCGCGGTCGGCGCATCGCCGAGAGCCGACCGAGCTCGTCGTACGTGACGGTGGTGGCTTGACCGGTGGAGTCGGTGACAACCGTTGGTTTGGCCAAGCCGCGATCGTAGGCGGCGGCCATCGTGATGCTTGAGCCGGTGCAGCCGGGCGTCGTGTAGGTGGTTTCGCTCGTGACAAGCTGCGAGTAGCCGGTGCCGGCGGAGTCGTACGTGAGCGCGTGGCAGCGGCCATTCGGACCCGTTTGTTGGGTCACGTTGCCGAAGGTCGGGTCGTAGGTGGTCTGCGAGACCGTGATGATGCCGTTGGGGGACGCGCCCGTGGGGGCGGCGGCCACGACAGACGTGCCGGTTAAGGTGCGGTGCCGGCGATCGAGCGCGACCGTGCCCTGAAGCTCCTTTTCGACCTTGGTCGGGTAGCCTTTGGCGTTGAAGGTGGTCAGCGTGCGACCACGGACCTCGGTCCTGACGCTGCCCTTGACGTAGCCTTCAACGGTGCGGAAAAGCCAAGCCGTTTCGTCGCCCGCGGGGCGCCCCGGCAGGCTGAACGAGTAGATGGCCTCGTTGCCGTCGAGCCCCACCATGGTGGTCGGGCAGGCGGTGCCGGACGTGCAACCCAAGGCCAGGCTGACCTGCTGGTTGCCAAAATAGTCGACTTGCGAACGCGACTCGATGACGGCCGTGTTGCTGGTCGAGCGAACCGGCACGTTCAGGTATTCACGCGCCAAGCCGGCCGGCTCGGAGAGGGGGCTGGCGATGGGATTGAAGGCGCCGTCGATCGTGGTCTCGAGCTCCACGGCGCCGAAGTTGAGCGGGCTGGTGGCCACGGGCGCGCCGAGCTCGGTGTCGTAGAGCGTCTTTCGCTGGGCGGATTGAAAGGCGTGCCGGACCTGGCGGCCGTCGCGCCCCACGTAGAGCAGCCGAAGGCGATAGGTTGTCGCGTCGGTCGACAGGTAAACGCCGCCCTCACTATAGGTCTCGGTGATGACCGGAAGACCCTTAAGCGCCTCGCGCGGGTTATCGATGGCTGGGTCAGCGCAGTCGTCGTGCTCGTCGGCGGTCTCGTCTACGCATTCGCCGAGCAGGAACTGTGATTCGCCGTAGGACGTGGGGCTGTTGGCGTCGCCGAGCTGTTTGGACCGAGCGCGCTTGAAGCCGCGAAATTCGCGCTGTGTTCCGTCGTAGACGGGGTCGCGGTACTCGTACTCGGTGACGATGTTGTTCGGGCCGAAACCGCCGAAGCTTAGGTTGTCGCTGTCCGTGACGCGCTTCACGACCTGCGTCACGATGGGCATCTTCGAGCACCATGGCCCGGACCAGCCGTCGCTCGAGCAGGCGCCGCCAAGGCGCTCTGCGGCGAGCATTTCCGCAGTCGAAGTCGAATAGACGAGGTCGGTCGTCTTGCCGAGTCCGTTGGCAATGTGACTCAAGAGCCAGGGGCGTTGTCCGCCTTGGAGATCGATGTACTGGTAGTCGTCGGCCGAGGCCCACACGAGATCTCGCGTGCCGGAGCCGTTGATGTCGAGCACCCGCAGCCGGTTGGCGAAGGCCGGATTGGAAGGGGTGCCATTGATGATATGGCGCGGCGTCCAGGAAACGCCGTTGATGTTGAGCCAGACGTCGACCGCGTTGCTTCGGACCTGCATCACGTCGTCGAGGCCGTCGCCGTTGACGTCGTCGACGCGCAGGCTGGCTCCGTTGATGTCCGAGAAGGTTGGGCTGCTTGCCATCTCGACGTCGGTGTCGGCGGCGTAGTTGTTGGCGGCGCAGTCTTGAAGTGAGCCGGTGCCCCACATGCCGTTGCCGCGACCGGGCCAATAGCGGACCTGGCCGCGCTGCAGGCGCACGATGTCCTGGAGTCCGTCTCCGTTCAGGTCACCGAGCTGAATTTCGCGGTCTCCGAAGCTGACGGCGGAGCCGCTCCAGGGCAGGCAAGTCCGGACCGGGTCATTGCTGATGGCGGCGGTTTTCGGCCCGGTTCGAACGGCGGTGCCGAATTGGTCTTTGCCTCCGTGCTCGCGGCCGAGCGCGAAGAAGGTTTGCATCTCAGTGCCGGTCGTGACCACCACATCGACGAGGCCGTCGCCGTTCACGTCCAGCACACGCGTCGTCAGAGCATCACGTCCGAAGTCGATCTTCAGGTTCTGCTGGCTGGCGGTGCCGACACTACGACCCGACCAGCCTGATGCGCTGAGCGAATAGATGGAGTACTGCTTGGCCGCCGGCGCGTGGAGAAGGTCGACGCGGCCGTCACCGTCGGCATCCAGCACGGCGACGTTGGGGTTGCTGAGTCGCACGCTACCCGCCGTCGCGCCATCCACTCCTGCCACGGGCAGGTTGAGCCCGCCAGAAAAGCTATCGGCGATGCCTCCGGGTGCGTTCAGGAACTGCCCGAAACCGCTGCCGTACACGCCCGGCTCGGTCACCATGAAATCAGGCAAGCCGTCGGAGTTGAGGTCGAAGAAGTCGGATTCCTCGCCCTCAACGGAACGGTCGGGTGCCTGCTGGATCGTGCGAATTCGCGCGTCGAAGCCCTCGAAACCCGCGATCGGCGTCCCCGCGCTTTCGCCGTCCGTGTTGAAAGGCTCGACGTGCGTGTAGCCGAAGGTCATCGCGGGCAACCTTGGACAGTTGGTCGCCGCCGGCAGCAGGCCGTCCACGTCTTCACTCGGGGCGTTGGAGAGGCTGTTCTCGCTGCCGCCGCAGCGGCCTTCTACTTGGACACTTTCGAGCAGCGAGGTCAAAAGCCCGCTGCGGTAGCTGAGGTGGTAGCGCCGCAGCAATTGGCGCTTGCGGGTGGTGCCGAAGTTGAAGGTCGTGCTGCTGACGTCCACGCGCGCGAGGCGATGACGCCGCTCCACCTTCCACCCGGAACGGTAAGATGTCGTCGGATCTGTTCGTACTTCGTATTCCAGGTGAGCGTGGTGCGCGTACTTGGAGAGGTCGAGCGTCGTGGGATCGGCGGCCGGCGGCGTGTCGTAGATGTCGCTGAGAAGGAAGCCGGGAGCGTCAGGCCGGTAGCGATAGCTAACGATGTTGACGGGGGTCGGTTTGACGGTGGGCGAAGTCGGATTGGCGCCACCTTGAGTGTCGTACTGGCGTGTTAGTGCCCAACGCGAGATCTGGCTCGGATTCTCCGGGTTGGTTTCGATGCCGCTGCGGTCATTGCTGGCGTCGAGCGGCACGCCCAGCTCCATGGTGACGCCGGACTTGTCCTGAACCCGCCAGGTGAGGTGATCGGGGCTCCAGAAGAAGCGCAGAAACGAGCCCTCGACCCGTGGCCTAAAATACTGCGAGCCCAGACTCCAAGGCGGCATGGCCTCGCCCGCGAGCGCGCCGGTGCAAGTTAGCGCGCCGGAGACTCCGCCCACCGTGCAAATGGGCACGAGCTCCTGCCCGCCGTTGAAGACGAAGCGATCTTGCTCGGGGAAAAAGTCAGACCGATCGCCGTAGCGGGGAATGCCGCGATCTGTTTGGCGCGAGATAAACGGCGTGCCGGTGTCCCAACCCATGCCTGCTGATCCCCAGCCGGAACCAGAGGAGTAGCTGAGCGCGAGGCTTGGTTGAGCGCCGCCGCGGGCGGCTGGCAATGAAAAGGGCATGCTGAAGGAGGCGACGCCCGTGGAAAGTTGAGCGGAGAAGCTCTCGCCCATGCCTTCGATGGTACCGGCGCCCTTGGGCACACTGATGGCCTGACTGGAAGAGCCGCCTTTGTCGGATGAGGCTCCGGGCGCAACCCTGGCAGCTGCTCGCGGAGGTTCGCCGGCTGAGCCCTCCTTATTGACGTCGTCTACCGCACCGCCCGCTTTAGCTGGAGCGCCCGCCTTCGAACCCGCGGGCGCTGCGCTCAGCGCCTTCAGCGCCTCTTCCGCGTCCTTCACCGTCAGGCGCGGCGCTTCGTCGGCGGAGCTTCCAGCTTTGGACAGGGCTACCGCCGAATCCGCCCGAGCTTTCGAATTCGGAGCGGCAAAATCGTCGGCTGAGCTCACGCGCCGCGCCGGTGTTTCGTCTGAAGTTTGAGCGAGCGCGGTGAGTGGCGCAAAAATCGGCAGCAACACTCCCAGCATCGTGACCGCGGCAAGCGGCGCCCCGTGGCGGGCGAACCTGGTCAGCACTCCTTTGGAGTTAGTCGCACCGCCAGCTTTCGCTAGCTTCATCCGCTCGCCTCCGAAACTTAGGCACCACCCGCGCATTCCCAGCACCGATCCTTTTCATCTGGGAGTCCATGTCAGCCGCGACCCCGCGTCAAGCACTGCGGAGGAGTGAGCATTGCGTTGACACCATGCTGAGGCTGACATACCAGACACGTCCGGGTATGAGGCGATGAGGCAGGAGTCGGCGGGAACCAAAAGCCAGCACGGCATGAAGCGAGCTTCGCGTCGTGTGGTGCGTTCGCGTTGGGTCGGGCTGGGGTCGTGTCTCGTGAGTTGTTTCGCGACGACGCCGGTGCTTGCGTACCGCACCGGCGAGGACTCCCCTTCGCTGGCGGGAAAGGGTCGCGTCGGTTGGGTTGGCAGCGAGGTGCCGTTCCACTTGAGTGAAGGCGAGCTACCGGCGGGGCTCGGTAAAGCGGAGGTCGAGCAAGCGCTTTCGCGCTCACTCGCCACCTGGTCCAGCCCAGAATGCAGCGCAATTCAGCCAGTTTTCGCGGGTTGGAGCCAAGAGCCCGCTGGCTCGCGTGACGGCAAGAATACCATCGCTTGGATCGTGGATTGGGTGGACCGCGGCTTTCCGGAGGCGGCTCCCGGAAACACTGACATGCAGTACCGGGGGCGCGATGAGCAGTGGCGGATCGCGGAGGCGGACGTGTTCCTGAACGCCGCCGACTTCGATTGGAGTACGCGGACGGATGACGCGACGTCGGTCGAGGTCGTACTGACGCACGAGCTCGGGCACGCGCTCGGGTTACTCCATCCGTGTGAGCCCGCGGGCGAGGACGAGGCGCCGGTCTGTAGCGAGCCACCCCGTGACGCTGTAGTGACGACGATGTATCCGTTTTACGATCCGGAGCAGTCGTCGCTTGCTGACGACGACATTGCCGGGCTTTGTTATCTCTATCCTGTCGGCGAAGAGTGCGGCGAGTGCGAGCGCGGCGAGACTTGCGTCGATGGCGAGTGTCGCGCCACGTGCGGAGAACAAGTTTGCCCGGCCAAGTACACGTGTGGAGCCTGGGGCTGCGCGCCCGAGGGCGCTTGCACGGACCGCGACTGCGTCGGACAGGTGTGCGACCTCAAAACTGAGGACGCTTGCGGCCCACTCGCCCGTTGTAGTGACGGCGTCTGCGTTAAGGGGACGACCCTCTGGGGTGACAAGTGCAGAGGTAGTGCGGATTGCGCGACCGGCGCGTGCCTGGAGGGCATTTGCCAACCGGATTGTCGGAGCGACGAAGAATGCGGGCCACTGGGCAGTTGTCTCCCGACGTCGGACGGCGCAGCCCAGGCCTGCGTGTCGTCCACCGCGTATCAGGACGGCTTTACGTGCGCCTCCGGTGAGGACTGCCGGAGCCAGATCTGCATCTTCACCGAGAAACAGGCAAGCTGCACCTCCGAGTGCGAGAGCAGCGTCAGCTGCGAGCGGGGTTGGTCCTGCAAGCGCGTCGACGACAGAGATGTTTGTGTACCACCCGACTTCAAGGCCAGCGGCGGTTGCCGCATGGCCGGAGGAGGCGGGGCGGTGGGATTTGGATCAGTGGGTTGGATGATGGCGACGGCGGCCCTGCTCGCCAACCGCCGGCGGCAGAGAAGGAACGACACATGAAACGCAACGTCAGCTCGAAGTTCTTGCGCGTAACGAAAGCGGCTCAGCCTGGGCTGGCCTTGATGCTGATGGGCATCGGCGGCTTCATGACCGCTTGCGGCGACGGCAAGCCGAAGCCCGCCCACCTGGACGTCGCGGAAGACGCTCCCAGCCCGGAGCAGGACTCGTGGCTACGCGAGCAACGGCTGATGCGCATTAAGTACGTACCTGTGAATGGGGCGGTGACGACAAGAGAGTCGTCTATCAACGATGCAGTTTCGATGCTCTATAGCGTCTGCTCTAATCTCGCTATGAGCGGGACGACCTGTGCGGATAAGTATTCCCTCGAACTGTCGTGGCATATGTGCATGGCGCGAAACGCAATGGCGATTGCCACCACGCAGTCGGACCCCATCACTCTACCGATTGGC
>JAYUYU010000195.1:0-2643 GCA_043752365.1 Myxococcales bacterium
GTTGCTGACGCAATACGGTACCTGGAGCGCGGGCACGCGCGCGGGAAGGTCGTGGTCGGTATTCATTGAGGCTGCGAACACCGAAGTCGATCCGTTAGGAATCGTGTGGGACCTTCACTTCGATGTCCCCTGCCCGCCGCCCCGCGGTACCGGAAGCGCCGAGGGAGGCGCCGTTCCTTGGAGAGTCCTTGGCTTCCTTGAGGCGATAGCTGTCGGCTTCGATGTCGATGACCTCGGCGCGGTGAGTGAGGCGGTCGACGAGGGTAACGACGCAGGCGGCGTGCGGGAAGACTTCGCCCCACTCGGCGAAACCCTTGTTGCTGCTGAGCAAGAGAGGCTTGCCGGCGTCATAGCGACGGGTCACGACTTCGAAGAGCAGGTCGGCGTAGCGGCTGTTGTCCGAGAGGTAGCCGACTTCGTCGACGCAAAGCAGGTGTGGGACGGTGTAGCGGCGCAGCCAGCGAGCCAGCGCTGGAGCTGACTCCTGGGTAGCGAGCTCGGCCAGCATGCTAGGTGGTCAGGGATCTCCCTGAAGTCGTGGCGACGAAATGCGACAGAACGCGCACCTACGTCCCGGCAAGCCCAGCCACAAAACTCAATGAACGATGGCCTTTGGCCTGGAGCCGCCGTCTTCGATTCCCGGCGCCTCCACCACGAAACCCCGAGCGAAAGCTGGGGGTTTCGGCGTTTGTGCGTAAGACCGGTCATCACCACCGCATTCGACCGCGTCGACCAAACCGGCACGACGACAAAGTCGCCGATGCCCGCCCACGTTAGAGCGCCGAGGGTCTAACGAGGCCGCGCGCCGCGCCTACGCGGCTCGAGCCTGCTCGCCGCCCTGCGGCTTGGCCTTCTCGGCCGATTCACTCGCGAGCTCGGCCGTGTTGGCGGTGGTGGAGAAGCAGTTGTACATGACCCACAGCAGACACACCTGTTCCTCGTAAAACAGCTGGCGCGCTGTTTCGTAGACGAGACTGGCTTCTCGATCCGGGTTGAGCACCAGTGAACGGAAGTTCTCGGGGGGCGTGTCTTTCCCATTGAGAAAGCCGTCGCCCCCGGCGGGCAGGGCCGTGTTCATCCAGCGCCACGCCAAATCGATGGCACCGGTGACTCCGGCCGCGCGCAGCGCGTCGAACTGGGCCGGCAAAACGACGGCGAGCTGAGCCTGATCGATCCAGTCGACGACTTGCCTCAAATCATAGGGCAGGCTGAGCACGAGGCGAACGGGGTCTGCGTAGGCGAGGCTGCCCACGTCGTGCACGTTCTCTTCACGCAAACGCACGGCGACTTCACTATTGAGGCCGCGCAGCCGCGTGAGCGGCACGTAGTCGCTCGCGGCGGTCGTTTCGTTGGGAGCTTTGAGCAACTGCAGCGCCACCCCCTCGACGATCGTCACCACGCGCCGGGGAGCGAGGCCCGCGAAGAACATGACGGCCCCTGCCTGCCAGGGCGACTGCGTGCCATCGAGCTTCCAGGCCACGGCGAGCAACACCGCTAAAGTGGGCCCGACAATCAGCGTCACGATGCTCCAAACCGCCGCGCCGACGGTGAGGTCATTACGGAACAGGCGCGCACCGAAATCGATCAGCACGTACACGAAAGCTCCCCCCGCGCCCCAGCGCAAGCCGCGCGCGGCCAGCGGCAAGATGAGTTCCGAATCAGGAAACGGCGGCAGGTTCAGCAGCGAGTTGTTCACGGCCATGGCGGTGACGCCGAAGCCCACGAGCAACAGCAGCAGCGCTGGCACAGCAAAATTGGTAACGAAGAAGCTAGGATAACTGTCCGGCTTGCCGTCTGATTGGGCGGAGGTGGTGACCCCCGCACCAGTGCGAGCGCCACCGAAAACGTCCAATAGTTGGCGGTAGACCGCGTCGAACCGGTCGAACGTGCCGTCGTTCATCAGCGCCTTCGTGACCTGGTTCGAAATGCCGAGCGATAGCTTGCCCAAGCTCCTCGGCCGCTGGCGCCACACCAGCAGCGCTTGGTAGCCGAGCAGCACGGGCGGCACGACCGGGATGAAGTACCACCACGGCAGGTTGCCCAAGACTCCCAATCGCTGACTGGTGAGCAGCCAGGCGCCGAACAAGCACGCGCCCAAGAGCACACCCAGCAGCGCGGACCTTCGCGCTGAGTTCCAGACCTTGGGCAGCCCGTTTCTGACCAACAGCGCCGCGACCGTCGTCAGCAGCAGGCCAAGGGGCGCGAGCGTCACCACGTAGGCCGTCAACTTCGGGCCGGAAAGCTCCGCCAAGAAATTCGCGGTTTGAGCTGACGCCTCCCCGACCGTCTTGGCTTCCACCAGCCAGTAGCCATAGAAGCCGAACAACGTCGTGACGATGGCCGCCAGCGTCCCCAACAGGAGCTTTCGGGTCGGATCCGGCGGAGGTCCATTGCGCGGCAGAAGAGGAGCCGCGCTCCCGACATTCCCCGCGTCGACACGATGCTTGCCGCTCGCCAAGTCTGACGTCTTGTCTTCTTTAGGAGTGCTCATGGGAAAGTTTCGGGTGCGCGAAAGCCAAAAACGCCCTTCAGCGACTCATCCCGAACATGAACTCTGCCCCTTTCGGCGCAGCGGCGTCGATAGGCATTCGTTCACAACTCGCTCCGAGCGGGCGATCTATTCCTATCGACTCCTATCGACTC
>JAYUYU010000196.1:0-6875 GCA_043752365.1 Myxococcales bacterium
ACGCACTCGAACTCCTCGATGTGAATCGAGGTGAAGACGTCGTCCTTGGCGATGCGCTCGGAGACGAGGATCGAATCCTCGAAGTTGTAGCCCTGCCACGGCATGAACGCGACGAGCACGTTCTGGCCGAGAGCCAGCTCGCCCATGTCGGTCGCCGGGCCGTCGGCGAGGACGTCGCCGGGCTTCACGACGTCGCCGGTGCGGACGATCGGCTTCTGCGTGTAGCAGGTGCTCTGGTTGGAGCGCTGGTACTTGAGGAGGTGGTAGATATCCGGGACCTCCGAGCCTTCGCCGGCGGGGCGGACAACGATGCGCTGGGCATCGACGCTCTCGACCACACCGACGCGGCGGGCGACGGCGCACACGCCGGAGTCGCGCGCGAGGCGCTCTTCCATGCCGGTGCCCACGAGCGGCGCGTCCGAGCGGACGAGCGGCACGGCCTGGCGCTGCATGTTGGCGCCCATGAGGGCGCGGTTGGCGTCGTCGTGCTCGAGGAAGGGCACGAGGGCGGCGGCGACCGAGACCATCTGGTTCGGGGCGACGTCCATCAGCTCGACCTGGTCGGGCTGCACGATCTTGAAGTCGCCGTTGAGGCGCGAGGGCACGAGGTGCTCGACGAACTGGTTGTCGTCGCTCATCGCTGCAGTCGCCTGCGCGATGTACTTGCCCTCTTCTTCGAGAGCCGAGAACCACTGCACGTCGTCGGTGACCTTGCCGCCGGTGACCTTGCGGTAGGGCGTCTCGACGAAGCCGTACTCGTTCACGCGGGCGAAGCAGCTGAGCGACGCGATCAGACCGATGTTCGGACCTTCAGGCGTCTCAATCGGGCAGATGCGGCCGTAGTGCGTCGCGTGCACGTCGCGCACCTCGAAGCCGGCGCGCTCACGGGTCAAACCGCCAGGCCCGAGCGCGGACAGGCGACGCTTGTGCGTCACTTCCGAGAGCGGGTTGGTCTGATCCATGAACTGCGACAGCTGCGAGCTACCGAAGTACTCCTTGACCACAGCGCCAACCGGTTTGGCGTTGATCAAGTCGTGCGGCATCAACGTGTCGATTTCTTGCGACACGCTCATGCGCTCTTTGATGGCGCGAGCCATGCGCACGAGACCGATGCGGTACTGATTCTCCATCAGCTCACCGACGGCACGCACGCGGCGGTTACCAAGGTGATCGATGTCGTCGACCGAGCCGCGGCCGTTCTTGAGCTCGATCAGGTGCCGAACCGTCTCTTGAATGTCGCTGGGCGTGAGTACGGTAGCGTCGAGGCCAGGCTTCTGGTCCTCCGGCATGTCGCGATAAAACTTGTAGTTCAGCTTCAAGCGACCGACGGCCGACAGGTCGTAGCGCTCGGGGTTGAAAAACAGGTTCTGGAACAGCTGCTTGGCCGTCTCCAACGTTGGCGGATCGCCCGGGCGCAGGCGCCGGTAAATCTCCATGATCGCGTCTTCGGTCGTCTTGACCTTATCGGCGATCAACGTGTCGCGCAGGTACGGACCGACGTTCAAACCGTCGATGAACAGCACCTTGAACTCGGCGACTCCGGCTTCCTTGAGGCGGTCGAGGGTGATTTCGGTCACTTCCTCGTTGCACTCGAGCAGGACTTCGCCCGTCTCCTTGTCGATCACGTCCTCGCCGCTGACCTTGCCGATCAGATCGGAGGCTTCGTTGGGCAGGCGATCGAGGTTGGCCTCTTTGAGCTTCTTGATCGCAGCGCGCGTGAACTTGGTGTTCTTCTTGACGACGACTTCAGCGCCAACCTTGATGTCGCGCGTAGCGCGCTGGCCGGGGAGCAGGTCGAACTCGATGCTCTTCGAGAACTTGCCGCCCTTTTCGATGTAGACGGTTTCCGTCGAGTAGAAATAGTTGAGCAGCTCTTGGGTGCTGTAACCCAGGGCGCGCAGCAGCACGGTCGCGTGCATCTTCCGACGACGGTCGATGCGCACGTACATGATGTCCTTGTGGTCGAACTCGAAATCGAGCCACGAACCACTGTAAGGAATCACGCGGGCGCTGTAGAGCAGCTTGCCGCTGGAGTGAGTCTTGCCCTTGTCGTGATCGAAGAACACGCCCGGGCTGCGGTGCAACTGCGAGACGACGACGCGCTCGGTACCGTTGATGATGAACGTACCGGTCTCCGTCATCAGCGGGATCTCGCCGAAGTAGACCTCTTGCTCTTTGATGTCGCGAACGATTCGCTCGCCACCCTCGCGGGTGTCGTAGACCATCAACTGCGTCGTCACCTTGATCGGTGCGGCGAACGTCATGCCGCGCTGACGGCACTCGTCCACGTCATACTTCGGCTTCTCCAGATTATAGGAGACATAGACGAGCTCACTCGTCCCATCGAAATCCTTGATCGGGAAGACACTACGGAAGACCTCTTCGAGGCCCATTTCCTTCCGCTCGCGCGGAGACACGTCCGTCTGCAGGAACTTGTCGTAGCTGCTCTTCTGAATGTCGATCAGATTCGGGATATCGACGATCGAGTCAACACGACCGAGGTTCGTGCGATGTCGAAAATTCGACTGGACCTTGGACGCCATATGCGAAACCTCCAAAACGCGCACAGCGGGTGCAACGGACACTTCCGTCGACCCGCAAATGCGCTAGCTGACCACGCGCGCTTCGAAAACACCCCGACCCGAAGGCCAGGGAACAATAGCAAACTGAGCCACGGTCACTCGACCAGCCCCAATCCACACCTCAGCCGAGCTGGCTGAGGACGCCGCAACCGAGCCACCTGCCAAGTTCAGGTTCTGGCGAGGCTTTCGGGAGCACCGGAGCGGAACGTACTTGAGTACGTGAGCACCGGAGCGGAACGAAAACGAAGCCCGAACCTGAAATCGGCAGGTGTGGCCGCAGCTAGAATTGGCAGTACTGGTCAAGTTGGTCTTATTTGACCTCGACCTTGGCGCCAGCAGCCTCGAGCTTCTTCTTGATGTCTTCGGCCTCTTCCTTGCCGATGTTCTCCTTGATTGCCTTAGGAGCACCTTCGACGAGGTCCTTGGCTTCTTTGAGGCCGAGGGCCGTGATCTCGCGGACCGCCTTGATGACGTTGATCTTGTTCGCGCCGCCGTCGGCGAGCACGACCGTGAACTCGGTCTTCTCTTCGACGGCCGCTGCGGGAGCAGCAGCTCCGCCACCGCCGCCGCCCGCGAACACGGGGGCCGCACTGACGCCCCACTTCGTCTCGAGCTCTTTGACGAGCTCGGCGATCTGGATCACCGGGAGGTTAGAGAGGAAATCGACGACCTGGTCACGAGTAATTTCAGCCATTTTAGTACTCCTACAAACGAAACTTATAAAACTTTGGGATTGGACGAGACGGCGGCGCTAGCCACCGTCCTTGCGCTGCTTGGCAGCCATGACACCCACGAAATCGCGAGCGGGGATGGTGAGCAACCTGACGAACGTCTGCGGTGCGGCGAGGAAAGTGGCCAGCAGCATGGAGCGCGCCTCGTCTTTGCTCGGCAAGGTGGCGAGTTGGTCAGCGACAGCTTTGCTGTCGAGAATCTGACCCTCGAGAAGCCCGGCTTTCACCTTGAGCTTATCGTTTTCCTTGACGAAATCTTTGACGACGCGAGCGGCAGCGCTCGGTTCCTCGTAGCTCCAAGCGACACCGGTCATGCCACGAAGCACGGAGGTCAACCCCTTGCTCCACGGTTGATCAGCGAGTGCTTGCTGCACCAGCTTGTTTTTCACGACCTTGTATTCGATGCCTTTGGCCCGAAACACGTCGCGAAGCTTGGAGACCTCTTCGACCTTCATCCCGGTAAAATCCAGGAAAACCGCCGAGCTCATGCGATCGAAGCGCTCGCGGATGACCTTGATCGCTTCGGCTTTTTGAGAGCGTTCCATCACTCCTCCTCGTCCTTCGACGTGACCGTCGAGGTGTCGATGCGAACGCCCGGGCTCATCGTGCTGCTGAGCGTGATGCTCCGCATGTAGATGCCCTTGGCGGTCGACGGCTTCTTGGCGAGCAGCTCGCCAATCAGCGCCATCGCGTTTTCGGTGAGTCGACTCTGATCGAACGACCGGCGGCCGATACGACAATGAACGACGCCGGCCTTGTCGACGCGGTACTCGACCTTGCCAGCCTTGGCTTCCCTGACGGCGTTGCTGACGTCGAAGGTAACCGTGCCGACCTTGGGGTTCGGCATCAGGCCACGCGGACCGAGTACGCGACCGAGTTTACCGACGGCGCCCATCAGATCGGGCGTCGCGATTACGCGATCGAAGTCGAGAAAGCCTTCCTGGACCTTTGCGACCAGCTCGTCGCCACCGGCGATGTCTGCTCCTGCGGCCAGGGCCTCTTTCTCTTTGTCACCACGCGCGAACACGAGAACGCGCACGGTCTTGCCGGTGCCGTGTGGGAGCACGATGGCTCCGCGCACCATTTGATCGGCGTGCTTCGGATTGACTCCGAGGCGCACCGCGACGTCGACGCTTTCGTCGAACTTGGCGAACGACATCGACTTCACCAGTGCGACGGCCTCATCGACCGTTACGCGCTTGGCTGGGTCGCGCTTTGCAGCCGCCACCTTGCGATTTTTTGTTTCTTTCACTGCCATTGGGTTCGTCTTTCGACTCCTGGACACGGACGGAAACGTTCGCGCTTTAATCGCGCGGCGCCGCCGTACCAGTAACTCTTCAGCTGATGGTCACGCCGAGGCTCTTAGCCGTGCCCGCGATGCTGCGTGCGGCGGCTTCGAGATCCGTCGTGTTCATGTCTTTCATCTTCTCTTTGGCGATCGCGCGGATCTGATCCATCGAGAGGTTGCCGATCTTGTTCTTGTTCGGCTCTTTGGAACCGGAGCCCGGCTTCTTTTGCGTGGCCAAGCCGAGCGCCTTCTTCACCAGCACGCTGGCTGGTGGCTGCTTCATGATGAAGCTGAAGGAGCGGTCGGCGTAGACCGTGATCACGACCGGCAGGATCGTGTCGCCCAGCGGTGCGCTGCGGGCGTTGAAGTCCTTGCAGAACTGCATGATGTTGACGCCGTGCTGGCCCAGGGCGGGACCGACAGGCGGCGACGGGTTGGCTTTGCCAGCCGGCAGCTGCAACTTGATGTAGGCGTTGATCTTCTTCTTGGCGCTCATGACGGTGTGTCCTTGCGAATCGCTTGGTAACTAGCCAACTAGACAGCTGGGCAGGTATTCAGCGTTTCTCCACATGTGAAAAGTCGAGCTCGACGGGCGTGGGGCGCCCGAAGATGCTGACCATGACTTTGAGCTTCTGCTTGTCGGGCTTGACCTCTTGGACCGTGCCCGAGAAGTTGGCGAACGCGCCGACCACGACGCGAACCTCGTCGCCCTCGTTGAACTGATGGCGGGGCTTCGGCTTGACCGCGCCCTCGACGATGCCCTTGCGCAGGTCTTCGATGTGCGGCGGCTTGACCTCTTGAGGTCGCTGGTTGCCGATGAAGCCGGTGACCTTCGGCGTGTCTTTGACGATGTGCCAGACGTTCTCGCTCATCTCCATTTCGACGAAGATGTAGCCGGGGAAGCTGGTCTTGGCTTTGACGCGCTGACGGCCGTCCTTCAGCGTGTCGGTCACCTGCTCGGACGGGATCAGGATTTCCCCGAACTTGTCCTCGAGGTGGAACTGGCGGATGCGCTCCTGGAGCGCACCTTTGACCTTGTTCTCGTAGCCGGAGTACGTCGTGACCACGTACCACTTCTTGCCGGGAGTCGAGGTTGCAGCTTCCATACTCAGGCTCCGTACACGAGGGTCGTGAGGAACGACCAAATTCTGTCCAAGATAGTGACGTAGACGGTGGCCATCGCGGTCGCGACCACCACCACCAAAGTGCCGTTCAATACCGCTTCGCGCGTCGGCCAAGTCACCTTGGACAGCTCGGCCGCGACTTCGCCGGCCCAGGTGCGTACCGACTCTTTGCGGTAGGACTGAGCGATGAGGAGCGTGCCGATCACCGCGCCCACGACTAAGCCGATGCTGTCGCGCTGCTCTTCGCTGTAGCTCACGAGCTGGGGCACGGAGCGAACCGCAACCGCCCAACCGGAAAGGGTGTTCCACGCCAACACGAACGTTTTGCTGGTGATGAAGGCCGCCAGAATGCCGGCCAGGAAAAACGCGGCGTGCACGTAACGCTCGGAGCCGAACGAAACGGCGCCCTCTTCTTGCTCCGGCGCCGCCGCCAGGGCTTCGCCCTCGGCTTCGATAGCCTCGCCCTCGGCTTCGATAGCGGAGTCCGGCGCGGTCGCCAGGGCTTCGCTGGACGAGGCTTCGCTGTCGTCGCTCTCGGCGTCGTTCAGCTTCTCGTCTTTGTCGTCGGAGGTGGCCATCTTCGTTTCTTCTTTTGCGAGACTCGCGAACTTTGCGATCTTTGCGTTTCAGCAGGGGCGGAGAGACTCGAACTCCCGGCCAGCGGATTTGGAATCCGCTGCTCTACCAACTGAGCTACACCCCTAAAGGTTTGCGTGGCTCCTGCCGAGCCCGCCTTCGGGTCTGTCGTTACTTACCTTCGATGTGAACCGTGTGCGCGTTGCAGGTGTTGCAGAACTTCTTGAGCTGGAGAGGTTGCCCGCCGTCTTTGCGAGCCTTCGTTGTCTTGTAGTTGCGGGCGCTGCAGACGCTGCAGCAAAGAGCTATCGGGATTCGTCTGGTGTCGTGCACGTGGCTCGCGGGGGTCCGAGGGGGGCCAAGTGTGACCGGCCGAGCGGCATCGCGCCACTCGGCCCCAAACTAGGCGTAATTATTCGATAATCTTGGTGACGACGCCGGCACCAACGGTTTTGCCACCCTCGCGGATAGCAAAACGCATTTGTTCTTCTAGGGCGACCGTGGTGATGAGCTCCACCTCGACCGTGATGTTGTCGCCCGGCATCACCATCTTGATGCCCTCGGGCAACATGAC
>JAYUYU010000197.1:0-2635 GCA_043752365.1 Myxococcales bacterium
GGGGATTCTCGCTCGGATGCCCGGCGTGCGGAGCGCGTGAAGGAAGACGCGCTAGCGCGGTTGGCCTCGGACTTGTGCGGCTTGTCCGCCAAAAAGCTGGGGCAGCTGGGGTTGCCGGAGGAGTTGGTGGACGCGGTGACCGATGGGCGCGCCATTCCGGCTTCGGGCGCCAAGAACCGCCAGTTGCGGCAGGTGCGCGTGCTGCTGCGCGAACACGATTGGGTGAGGCTGCGCGGGCAGCTCGACACCTTGCTGGAAACGGGCGCCTTGCCGGGCCTGGGAGCCGCTCCGTCGGACGCGCTTTCGGACCGTTGTCTGACCTGGACGCTGCGGCTGGTGGGCGAGGGCAGCACCGGAGTCGAGGCTTTCGTCGCCGAATTTCCGCGGGCGGATCGCACTCATTTGCGGCAGCTCGTGCGCGCAGTACAGAAGGCCGAGGGCGACCGACGCTTGAAGGCCGAGAAAACGCTGAACGACGCTCTGCGGGGCTTCTTACGATGACCGACGATAAGACGACCAAGCCCGGCTGCGACGCGCGCGCCACGCTGCTGGTGACGATGTCGCCGGACGGCACCGCGACCAACGTAGCGCGGCAGCGACTGTTGCTGCGTTGCAGTCTGCCCATTGGGCATGCGGGGTCGCACGTGGACGCAATGCACGCTGAGCAGTGGGATGCGCCGGCTGACGCCACGCCTACGTTGGTACGCCAGGAGGAAGACCCAGCATGAACTCGACTGAAGACGAATCGCGAAGCGTGGACGCTGGCTGGGGCGCAGAAGAAGCGGCCGAAGACGTCGATCAATCTTGGGACAGCCTCGTGCCGCCTGTCAGTGCGACAGGTCCGTCGCTGGCGCCCGCGACCGAAGAGGTCGACAGCGGTTGGGACGACGTACCCGCAGGCGTGCCCGCGCCGACGCCTGGCAAGCGCCGCCCGCACCGCCAACGTCGCGCCAAGACGAACGCGCCGTTGACCAGCGCAACCCCGGTCTTTTTACCGCGCCCCGCCGAGCCGAGCAAGAAGCACCAGCGCGAGCATGCCCGCAAGCAGCGCGCGCTCGAGGCCCAGGTAAAGGAACAACGGAAGGTCGAGAAAAAAGCGCAGCGCGCGGCCGAGGCGCGTGAAGAAGCGGCCGCTCGGCTCCGTCAAACCGAGGCCGAAGAGCAGGCGCGCCGCATGCGCCGCGAAGCGCGCCAGCGCGCCGAGAGTGAGCGCCCGGCACCAAAAGCCGCGAGCACCAAGCGTGTTGAAGCTCGCAACGCCACCGAGGGAAAGACGCTTTCCTCTCCCGTCGAAGTGAAACAGAAGGCGGCGCTTGCGCACACCGGCATACCCAAGCGAGGGCTACGCCCCGGCATCATCGTCACGCTCGTGGTGTTGGCAGCCGTGATTGCGCTGTTGCTGCTGCGGAAATAGCCGGCAGGCTGCCGCCAGCTAGCGTGTTAGTCTCTGGCCCGTGACTGGGACAAAGAGGGCTTCGGGGCTGATGGTATTTTCGTTCGCGCTCGCCGTAGCGTGCGGAAATACGGGCAATAACGGCAACAACAACCACGGGCAAGCGGGCGCTTCGGGCGCCGCAACGGGTGGCAGCGCCAGCGGCTCGGGAGCGTCGGGCAATGCGGCTGGCAGCGCTGCCGCGGGCTCGAGCACGGGCGGTAGCGGCGCGGGCTCGGGCGGCACTGACGTGGGTGTTGGCGGCGACGCGGGCGGCGAAGGCCCCGTCGTGGTGCCCCATCAAGTCGAGCTCGTGCGCGACAAGGTGCCGAACAAGCTCGACCTGTTGATGATGATCGATAACTCGATCTCGATGGGTGACAAGCAGCACCTGCTCGCCGACGCCATGGAGCACTTAGTCAATCGCCTGGTGCAACCGCGTTGCTTGGACGAGCAAGGCGTGGCCACGGGCCAACAGGCGACGCAAAGCGGTGTTTGCCCCGCCGGCTCACAGCCGGAATTTTTGCCGTTCAACGACATTCACGCGGCCGTCGTTACCTCCAGCCTCGGCTCGCACGGTGCCGCGGGCGCCAAGGACGTCTGCGTGAGCGCGGACGACGACGACCATGGCCAGCTGCTCGGCATTCTTCGCCCCGGGCTACCGAATTGGAATCAGCGGGGTTTTCTGGCTTGGGATCCGCGGCAAGTGCTGTCGCCCGTCGGCATTAGTGATCCGGCGCTGTTCGCCGCAGGTCTCGCCAAGACCGTGCAAGCCGCAGGGGACACGGGCTGCGGTTTCGAAGCTTCGCTCGAAGGCTGGTACCGGTTCTTGGTCGATCCCGAGCCGCCGCTAGCGGTGGTCGTCCCGGCGAACACCAGCACGTCGGTCGTGCAGGGAACGAGCGCGGAGGTGCTGGCGCAGCGCCAAGCCTTTCTGCGCCCGGATTCGGTGTTGGGCATCGTGATGCTGTCGGACGAAAACGACTGCTCCATCATCGATTCTGGCTACGGCTGGCTGATCGCGCGCTCGGCGCCGATGTTCCGCTCGTCGTCTGCGTGCCTTACCAACCCGAACGACAAGTGTTGTCAGTCGTGTGCCGAGACGCAAGCCAACGACGGCTGCCCCGCGCTCACGGCCGACACTGAGTGCGCGAAGGGCACCACCTTGGCTGCAGGCGAAGATGACCTGAACCTGCGCTGCTA
>JAYUYU010000198.1:0-2634 GCA_043752365.1 Myxococcales bacterium
CGGCGGGCTGCTGATGACCAATGGCATTTCCTATGACAGCCATGAGGGCCGCGCCATCTGCGGGGCGCTCTCGGCGATCATGACCGGCATTTCCTATGCCACCTCGGCTGAGATGGCAAAAGAACTTGGCCCCTTCCCCGGCTATGCCAAGAACAAGGACCACATGCTGCGGGTGATGCGCAATCATCGCCGTGCTGCCTATGGCGCCGCCGTGGGTTACGAAGCGGTGCGCATCGCGCCGGTTCCGCTCGATGAAACGGATTGCCATGATGGCGATCTCATTGCCCACGCCCGCAAGGCCTGGGACTTGGCGGTTGAACTGGGCGAAGCCCATGGCTACCGCAATGCGCAAGCCACCGTTGTTGCTCCCACCGGCACCATCGGGCTGGTAATGGATTGCGATACGACGGGCATTGAGCCGGACTTCGCGCTGGTGAAGTTCAAGAAGCTGGCCGGGGGCGGCTACTTCAAAATCGTCAATCAGTCGGTGCCCGATGCGCTCAAGCGACTGCGCTACTCTGACGCGCAAATCAGCGAAATCGTCGCGTTCGTGTCGGGCACGAACACGCTCTTGGGCGCGCCACACGTCAACCGCGCTGCCCTCAAACAAAAGGGCTTGAACGACGAAGACTTGAGCAAGGTCGAGAACGCCCTGCCCGGCGTGTTCGACTTGGGCCTGGCCTTCGCGCCGTGGGTGCTGGGACGCGACACCTACGAGCGACTGGGCGTGTCTTCGGACAGGCTGGCGCAGCACGGCTTCAGCCTGCTTCGTCACCTTGGCTTCAACGCCGCGCAGGTCGAGGAAGCCAACGACGTGGTCATCGGTCGTATGACGATCGAGGGCGCGCCGCACTTGCAAGCCGAGCACTACGCGGTATTCGACTGCGCGAACCGCTGCGGCCGCACCGGCCAGCGCTACCTGGCGCCCATGTCGCACGTGAAGATGATGGCAGCAGCCCAGCCGTTCTTGTCTGGCGCGATCAGCAAGACCGTCAACTTGCCGAACGACGCGACGGTCGACGACGTCCGACAAATCTATGAAGAGGGCTGGAAGCTGGGCCTGAAGGCGGTCGCGCTCTACCGCGACGGTTGCAAGGCTTCCCAGCCCCTGTCCACCAGCAGCAACGAAAAGACCGAAAGCAAAGAGCAAGCCGCCGAAAGCGCAGCCGCAGCCGCAGCCGCACTGCTCGCCAACCCAGCGGTGCAGGCCGCCCTCGCCCAGGCAGGTCGCCCCGAAGGCCACCGCACGCGCCTGCCGCAGAAGCGCCACGGTTTTACGCAAGAAGCTCACGTCGGTGGCCACAAGGTGTTCCTGCGCACCGGCGAGTACGAAGACGGCACCCTCGGTGAAATCTTCATCGACATGCACAAGGAAGGCGCCGCCTTCCGTTCGTTGATGAACTGCTTTGCCATGGCGGTGTCGGTCGGCTTGCAGTACGGCGTGCCGCTGTCCACGTTCGTGGAGCAGTTCACGTTCACGCGCTTCGAGCCGCACGGCGTCGTCTCAGGTCACCCGAACATCAAGTTTTCGACCTCCATCGTCGACTACTTGTTCCGCGTGCTGGGCGTCGAATACCTGCGCCGCTACGACTTCGCTCAGGTCAAGCCGTCCGAAGACTCGGGCAGCATCGAGGACCCGACGCAGCCCAAGCTGGTGGCCCACGACGCTGGCTCCGCTACCTCCATCGCGCCGCCCAGCCCGTCGTCGATTCCGCCCGAGACGCTGGTCACGAAGGCCAAGGCCAAGGCCGACCCCGCGCCCTACGCCGCCGCAGGCCACGGCGCGCTCGACGCCCAGCTCGAAGAAATGATGGGCGACGCGCCCGTCTGCGACGGCTGCGGTCACATCACAGTCCGCAACGGCGCCTGCTACAAGTGCTTGAATTGCGGCAACAGCATGGGCTGCTCGTAGGCAAAGGGACCAGGGATCAGGGGCCAGGGGCCAGGGACCAGGGGTCAGGGGGCGATGCGGGCTGGCGCCCGCTGCTTCGCCCCTCACTTTCTAAGATCTGCAACCCCAGCCACATCCACTCGCGCTTCTTCGCAAGCTACGCCCCACGGATCCGCTCACGGTGCCCCTGACCCCTCCGCTGGCTGACCCCTGACCCCTGACCCCTCAAGCCGCGCAAATGGGGGCTCAGCGAGACGAAATGCAGCGAAAACACCGAGAGCGAGGCCGCTTCCGCTTTCGGCACGTCTAAGCTAGAAACATGAGCATGAAGCCGCTTCGTTCGGTTGTTGCCATGATTGCCTGTGGGTTTTTGGTGCCGGTGCTGGTGTCGTCCGCCGGTTGCAAGAAGGACGAGCCGCCGCCGCCCCTGCCGTCCGCGGCTCCGGCCGCGTCGACGGTCGCGGCGGCCCCGCAAACGCTCGAGCTCGCGCCCGAGCCGGTGCCCTCCGACTCGGCCGATACCAAAAAGCCAACCGGCACGGGCGTCCCAAGCATCAGTCTTAAAAAGTGCTGCGATGCCCTGGCCCAGAACGCCAAGAGCGCGCCGCCCCCTAACAACACCCTGATGTTGCAGGCCTCGCAGGTATGCAACATGGCGGTGGCAGCTGGCTCGCCGACCGTCTTGGCACAGGTGCGCGCAGCGATGGGTGGAGGCGCCCTCCCTCCGGGCTGCAAGTAAATGA
>JAYUYU010000199.1:0-2634 GCA_043752365.1 Myxococcales bacterium
CGAGGTGGGCCAGCTAAGGGGACGCGCTTCGTAGCAAAGCCCCCCCCGCTAGGCAAGGGTTCGGCATCACTTTCGGCACGTTTTTTTCCATGACCCGCCCCGGCCCTTGGGGTGCCGCTGGAATTCGCTGCGCCGGCTACAGTGCCAGTACCAACGCTAGGGAAGCACCGTCGTGACCCGCATGTGCCAGGAGCCCACCTGAGGAATCGAACTGAAAGCCGGCGGCAGGGTGCCGGGGTCCGCGTACTGCTGCGTGGTGCCGAGCAGATCGGCAAAGCTGAGATCGGGCGTGAGGCCGTCGTTCCTGTAGACGAACATGCCGCTGCCGGCCCGTAGGCTTATGGCGTAGTAGCGCCCTGACGTGAGGACCGTGGAAACGACCCCGCTGCTCTGAAAGCCGGCGGCCGTGCCGGTCGTGATGGTGTCGAAGACCGGCGAGTAGGGGCCGCCTTCGGCCAGGCTGGAGTAGACGGCCCAGCGCATCGACGCGCCAGTCATGTCCGAGAAGCTGTCGACCTCGATCTGGGTCAGCTTGCGAGTCGTCCGGACGTAGATGACGTCGCCCATCATGAAGGAGCCGGAGGCCAGGTTGTACGTCGACTGGTCGCCCATCACGTCGACCGCCGAGGTGGCGCAGCCAGTCAGGCAGCAGAGCTTGCTCGTCGCCGTGCAGAGCGTGGGCGAGACGAGGTAGCTACTCGCAGTTCAGCGTTTACTCGTGCACAGCGCTCGAGGGGTGCTTTTGGGCATCTTCCTCGAAAAATTGCAGCGGCTCGGCCCGCTCGTGCTCGTCGTTTGCCGGACCCGCCACTTGCGGCGGCCAAGACGGCTGCAGCTGGACGTCCGATTGCACTGGCACGGCGCCGCTTTGCTCCGACCTGTCCGAGGTCTCGTGTGGCCTCGAGCCAGGCTGCCGCTGGGAGTGAGCGCTACTTTACGACCATTCGCGTCTTACAACCCAGCTTGATCTGAACCGAGCCCATGTCGGTCTTCTCGAAGGCTGCACAGGTCGTCGGACAAGCGATGATGCGCTTCGGTATGCCCTGCGCCGGATCGACGTCGTAGTACCAGCCGCCTTCGGCGCCGCAACCGGACACGTCCGACCAGCTGAGCAGATCCGTCGCGCCGCTGCCGCTGTCGAAACTGACGTTCACTTGGCCGTAGTCGAGCGCCTTGCCGGCCTCGGCCTCGGGCACTGCAAGCTCACAAGACAAGCCCAGGGCGCGGATTTTATTCAGCGCGTCACGGAACTGCTGCTGCACGTCACCAGCCGTGTCGACGATGAAGGCCTTGGTGGTTCCGCCGGACCTGGCAATGCTGTTCAGGTTCGCCGGCGCGTCGGTGTCGTCCGGACCGACGACGCCGATCACGAAGGTGGACACGGCTGGATCTAGCCGTCGACCAGCCGCCGCCAACCCCGCAACGTCGGCGATTTCAACGGGATCGCAGAGGGTTGGCAAGCCGTCGGTGGCAAGCACCGCGACAACTTGACGCTCGGGGTGAGCCTGCGCCCACGAGCTGGCTTGATCGATGGCGCCTTGCAGGGCCGGACCCGAGGGAGTGAGCGCGCCCTCTTCGGGCAAAGCCGATTCGATGGTGCTCACCAGCGCAGCCCTGGCGCCCGGCAGCTCGGCGATAGGCGCGGCCGGCGCCGCGTAGACTGCGGGGCGACAGTCTGCAGTTTCCAAGCAGACGCTGCTCGGCAGCGCCGTGCAGTTGCCCAGCGGCATCCTCGTCCGGGGATCGATACCGCAATCTTTGCCAATGTCTTTCGCCGCGCAGACCCAACCTGGGTCGGCGGCGCAGCGCGCGAACGGGGTGCACGGCCCGTAAACTCCACACTGAACGTCGTTGTCGCAGGGAATGAGCGCGGGATACTCCCAGCACGTCTTCAAGAAGCAGGGCCCGAAGTCGCCGCAGTCTGCGTTCTTCTTGCACGACGCGGGCGCATCCGGGTGCCGAATCGGAAACACCTGCAGTCCCATCCCGATGCCGTCCGACATGGGGTCGCTCACGAAGTCGGTGAGGGCCGAGCTAACGGCATCCCATTTCCTCAGCGTGGCGTCACCGGCGGTGGCCTCGAGCATCGAGGTTGACACGTCGAGCATCACGTACATGTCGAGCGGAATACGCTGCGCCCGAATCAGGTCGCCGGCGCACTCTTCACCCACGGAAGAACTGCCGCCGCCGTTGCTCGCGCTCGAGCCGCCGAGACCGCCCAGCACTGGCCCCCTGCTAGCGGAACCGGCGCGGCCCGCGCCGTCTTTTCCATTCACGTTCGAGCCTCCGCTCGAGCCGCAAGCGGACGCAATGAGCAGAACGAGGCAGGACGCACCGAAGACGGGCCAGGCGGCGCGCGCAAACCTCATCCCCAAATGACAGCACGCTTTCACAGCCCCGAACAGCGCGCTGGCACCTAGTCCGGATAACGGAACGTATCCGCTCAGTTTCAGACTACTGGCACTTGCCCTTGTCGACCCAAGCCTCGGACCAGCCGTTGCCGACACCGGGCTCGCGGCTCTGGCACCAGGGCAATGCAGGGCCACCCGCCACTGGATTGCACTCGAACTTGTGAGGTTGTCCCGTTGGGCAGGTGCCGGCGAACACACCGCTACAAGTCGAAGCCACTGAGTC
>JAYUYU010000200.1:0-6859 GCA_043752365.1 Myxococcales bacterium
ACAGTCCGTACTCGCGCCTTTCACACGGCGGAAGCATGTTTGAGTCGGTTTGGGCCACGAAAGGCTCTGCAAGCGTTAGTGAAGCGCGCGGCGTTTTCCTTCCCAAGTCGGAAAGCGCAATTCGGGAGCATTGAATCTACCAAGGTGGCGTGTGCCCGTACTCGCTTGGTCGAGCTAGTCTGGGTGTCGCCGGGTCCTGCTTTCGCCCCACCTCGCGTCGGCCGGCGCCGTGCTGTTTGCGGAGGGCGCCGCCGCGTGCGCTCGCCTTTCGCTGTGCCTCAACCCCGAGATTTCACGATGAGCTCGTTTGCCCCACTGCGACCTAGCCTAGAGTTGCTGCAGCCTGCCTACCGCGAAAAGCGGGCCGTGGCAGCGCTCAATTTCTACAACGCCGAGACGCTGCGGGCTCACGTCGACGCGGCGCGCTTGGAGCAAGCGCCGCTGATACTGCAAACGACCGAAGCCACGATTCGCTACCTCGGGCTGCCGTTGATCGTCGCCATGGCACGCACGGCCGCCTTCGAGCTGGAGACGCCCGTGGCTCTGCACCTCGATCACGGTTCGCTTGAGCTGGTTTACCGCGCCATTCTGGCTGGTTACAGCTCGGTGATGATCGACGGCTCGGCGCTGCCGTTCGACGAGAACTGTGCGCTCGTCGAACGCGTGGTGCAGCTAGCGCGCCCTGCTGGCGTGTCCGTCGAGGCAGAGCTGGGTCACGTGGGCCAAGCCGCCAGCGACGACCCGAGCGCCAGCTTTACGCAGCCCGAAGCCGCCGCGCGCTTCGTGGAACGGACGGGGGTAGACGCTTTGGCGGTCGCGGTGGGCACGGCTCACGGCTTCTACCGCGGTGAAGTACGCCTAGATTTCGAACGGCTTTGCGCGATTCGGGAGGCGATTCCGAAGACCCCACTCGTGCTGCATGGCGGCTCGGGCGTGCCGGGCGCGCTGGTTCAGCGCGCAATCGAATGCGGCATCGCCAAGCTGAACATCGGCACGGAAATCAAAGACATGTTCACGTCGCGCATCAAGGATGCGCTCGGATCGAGCGACGACATCGACTTGCGGCGCACGTTTTCGCCGGCCATTTGCGCGGTCCGTGAGCTGTCCCAGAGCAAAATGCGCCTGTGCGCTCGCGCTGCCAACTGAAGGAACAGCGTTGATAGTCTGCGTCAGTATCAACCCGGCCCTGGACCGCCGGCTCGTTCTGTCGACGCTGAAGCTTGGCGCCGTCAATCGCGCCCATTCGGCGGAGGGCACCCCAGGCGGCAAAGCCGCCCATGTGGCACTGGCGGCGCGCTCGCTCGGCGCCCGGGTGCGCTTTGTTGGCTTCTTGGGCGACGCGACGTTCCAATGCCTGTACTGGGGCATGTTCATGTTCGCGCTGGGCAACGGCTTTTGTGAGACGGCGATCAATCCACTGGTTGCCAACCTGTACCCCGAGCGTAAGACGCATTACTTGAACGTCCTGCACGCGGGCTGGCCGGGAGGCCTGATCAGCGGCGGTTTGCTCGGCAAGGCCTTGTTCGTCTTGAGGTTCTTCGCTGGACCCATCGTCGAACGCATCAGCCCAGTTGGCCTTTTGTGCGGCAGTAGCTTGCTCGGCGCGGTGGGGCTGATGCTGCTCGGCTCGTTCAAATCGGCCGGCATGGTTTGGCTAGCCGTGACCATCTACGGGCTCGGCAAGACCTTTTTGTGGCCCACCATGCTGGGCGTAGTGGGCGAGCGGTTCCCGCGTGGCGGAGCCGTGACCATGGGTGCAGTCAGCGCTGTCGCGGCGCTCTCTGCTGGCTTTCTGGGCGGCCCGGGCATCGGCTACCAACAAGACCGCGCGGCCAGCACGCAGCTGGCGGCCGAAGCACCGGCCACGTACGGCCGCTACGCCGCCGCGCAGGACAGTCAGTTCCTGGGCTTCGAGCCAGTGCGCGGGCTGGACCCCAAAAAGCTAGGCGTCCTGCTCGAATCGGTGCCCGCCACCACCTTGAACAGCGACTGGCAAATTGCGAGCCGGGCTCGCGACGTTCCCAGCAGCCTCAGCGAGCTCAAGCGTTGGTGGGACCAAACGGGCCGTCCCCATCTGGACGTCGATCGGTCGCCACTCGAGCGCGCGCGTGTTCACGGTGGACAGGTCGCGCTCAGGCAGACCGCGCTTATCCCGTTGCTGATGTGCTTGGGTTTTCTGGTGTTGGTCCTGCACTTTCGCTCGCGCGGCGGCTACCGGGCAGTGCGGCTCGAGGACGCACACGCCGAGTCCAGTCGGCTTGCTGCAGCATCGGGAGCCGCCCGTCGATCGCGCTCGTGACCAGTCGGCGCTTCACGTGAGGTCGTGAAGCGCTTTGCCCAGCGGGGGAGTTAGCCGAAATTCCGAGAAGCGGACGACCAGCCCCGCGCGCTCCGGCGTGCAGCACATGGGGCCGACTTGGTAGGAAGCAGCCTCGGGGAAGGCGGCCAGGCGAACCAGCGGCCAGCTTTCGCCATCGGCCGAGACTTGCAGACGAAGCACGCCTCGGCTCACCGTGGCGCGCATCCAAAAGTCGCCCGCGTGCTGCTCGTACGGCCCGGTCGCCCAGTCCGAGCGACCGAGCGTGAGCACGCTGCTCAGCATGGCTCGGCCGTCCGAAAGCTCGATGCCGGCTTTCACCCAGCGCTGCTCGTCGATGCGCACCATGATGCCGGCTTGATCGTAGAGCTGTTGGTACTGGGCTTGGATGCGCAGCTGCGCCGTGAAATCTCCCTCGCTATGATGGGCGAGGAAGTGGCCGCTGTCGCGCGTGAACCCGTAGTGCGTCTCGCGCCAGAAGTCGGTGCCGTGGTCGGTGGTGACGTCGAGCACGCCCTCTGCCTGGCGCCACACTTTCGGCGGGTTCAGCCAAGTCGCCACACTAACGGTCGTCATCTTTTCTGGCTCCTGCCGTCAGCTTGCGTCGCAGCCTAGCAGCCGGCGCTGCTGCCGCCCGCGTTGGCGCCGCCGCCGAGTTCTGATGTCAGGCATGCCCCCCTTAGTGTGAACACGGCGCGAAAACGATCCCCGCGGCGCCGTGCGTGCCTGCCGAAATCGCCTGGCGCTTACTCATGGCGGTTACACGGCGCTGGCCCTATTGTGCGTCCGTGTGGAAGCCACGCGCAGCTGTGAGGCAGTCACTGCCTAGGGGCAGCCTCGCGTTGCTGGTAAGCAAGCTGGCCGTTGCGCAGGTTCAGCCCGCGCCGACGCCCGCGGAGCCGTCGTTCAGCCTCGAGATAGAGCGTGACGACGCAGCGGTAAGTTGTCCGGATTCGCCCTGGTTCAGCACGCGCGTCGCAAGTCACGCTGGCCCCGTAGGGCACGCAGCTCGCCCGCGGCCGTCCGTGTGCTGCAAGACCGCAGCCCGGCTTGCGCGCCGCTAGCCGAGGCAGTCGCGCTCACCATCGCTATCCTTGCGGACGACGTCGCACGACATGCCGAACCTGCGCCGGCAGCGCCGCCGTCGGTAGCGGCTCTTGCGCCAAGCCATAAAGTAACTCCTGAGGGTGAAGAGGCGCCCGCTGGCCTCAAGCTGTGGGTCGGCGCGGGTGGCGGAGCGACGGCCGCGTGGATCTCGCCGTTGGCGCCTGCGCTGGGGTTCAGCCTTGCGGTCGATTCAGTCAAGTTGCGCTACGGCGTGCGTCTGATGATGACGACCGAGCAGAAGTTCGAGCTCTATCCTGGAAGCGTCGTCGTTCAGGCTTGGCTTGCCACTGCTTTCAGTTGCTTGCGGCTCACCAAAGGAGACTTCGGGAGTGGGCTTTGCGTCACGGCCGACGGGGGCCTGCTTCGGGCCAGCGCCGAAGGTTTCGAACAAGGCAAACCGAGCTCGAGAGCCTACGGCGCCGGTGGATTGGAGGCGCAGCCCAGCTGGAACGTCTCCGAGGGCTACCGAATATCGATGGCCCTAGGGGCGCAGCTGCCGCTCAAGCGAGAGAGCTTTTCCGTGCGTGGCAGGGGAGTCGCCTATATTCCACCCCAGCTGAACTGGCGTATCCTCGTGTTTTCGGAGATCGGCGCATTTTGATGGCGAAGGTGATCCACGGCGCCCAGTCGCTGCACTCATCAACGCAGCCGCCGACATCGGAGGCCTCCGAAGGCGGAGGCCTAGGATCCGGGTCGTTGGACGACTTTCAAACCATCTATCGTGAGCACTACCCGGCCGTTTGGCGGTTCCTGCTCCATCTCGGTGTCCGAAAGAGCGACGTGGCCGATGTGACCCACAACGTGTTCTTGATAGCGTACCGCAAGCTTTCGACCTTTGAACACCGCTCGTCGGTGCGCACTTGGTTATGTGGCATCGCGTTCCGGGTCGGGCGCGGCTTCTTGAAGTCTTCGGCCGTTCGCCTAGAGGTGTCGGACAACGAAGTCAGGGTCGAGGCGTCGAGCACCGAGGGCTCGCTCGAGACTTCACGCCACAACGGCGAGCTGGCCCTCGCCGAGCGTTTGCTGGAAGCTCTGCCTCCTGAACAGCGCGAGGTCTTCGTGCTGCACGAGCTAGAGCAAATGACGGGTACCGAAATCGCCGAGCTGATGGGCACTTCCCTCGGCACGGTGCGTTCTCGGCTGCGGCGCGCGCGGGACTCTTTCAGAAAGCAGCTCGCCGAGCTGGGTCAGAACGGAGTCGTCGATGTCTGACCGCCCGTGGCTCGAAGACGGCGATCCGTCGCTGCGTGCAGAGCGCTCACTGCTCAAGCGCCTCAACGCACAGCAACCGCCAGCTGGCAGCGTCGATCATGGCTGGGCGGCTCTTGCGGCGGACATCGCCGGCTTACAGGTGCCCGGCTCTGGCCCCGGCCTGACCGAGCAGGCGCACGCAGCCGCGCACGGCGCGACAGCCGGAGCGGGAATGCTTGCCATGAAGATTGCCGCAGGCGTCGCGGTTGCTGCTGGCGCGCTGTGGGGCGGCAACGCTTGGCTACGTGCGGACGACGCAGACGTGCGTCCGCGTCCGGTCTTGCATGTCCCGACCCCGGAGGCTTCCGTCGGCATGCCACTAAGTGAGCCAGACGTCGTTGCGGAGGTCGAAGAAACCGAGCAACCCGAGGTAAAGCTGCCGCAAGTGGCTGAGGCGCGCCCGTCGTCCGCGACCACGCTGGCGGAAGAGGGGCGCCTGCTCGCCAAGGCTCACAAGCTCGTGCAGTCGGGCCAGCCCCAACAAGCGCTCGAGGTCTTGCGCCAGTCGGCGTCGCACTATCCGCGCTCCGTGCTGTACCAAGAGCGCGAAGTGCTCACGATCGAAGCGCTTGGCGCGACCGGGGCACTGGCTGCGGCAGAGCAGCGCGCGCAACGCTTTCTCGAGCGCTACCCAAAGAGCCCTCACGCCGGCAGGCTAAAGCGGTTCGTCGAGTGAAGGCCGGGCTCGTCGGCTGTTGCGTGCTCGTAGCGGCCGCGTGCGGCTACCACGACACGCCCGTCGCGACGTACCAGGTGACGCTGACCGGCGGTAGCGCTGCTGCAATGACGGGCGGAGCTAGCGGTAGCTTCGGGAACGCCGTCAGTGGCGGAGGCGGAGGCGGAGGAACCTCGGGTGACACCGCGAGCGCGGGTGACGCCGGTAGCGCAGGCGCAGCTGCCGAGCCGCTGTGCAAGCAAACGTATCCCCTCGTCGTTGCGGGGCTTACGTCGCAGTACAAGCAAGGCGCCGCGCGGCTGATTTGGGTCGAGGCCGAGCGCGACTGCGAGTCCGAGGGCGGGCATCTCATCGTGATCGACGATGAAGTCGAGAACACCTGGATGGCGCAAATCGCAGAGCAGTCCGTGACCGACTCCGGATCTTCGAACCAGCTAGCGTGGCTCGGGCTGGGTGACCACGGCAAAGAGGGCGAGTTTCGCTGGGTCACCGGCGCTCCGGTCGAGCTCGCGTCTTGGTTTAGCAACGAGCCGAACAGCTTGAATGACATCGAGGACTGCGGCGAGATGCGCGCTTCGGGTTTGTGGAACGATGACCGTTGCAACGCGAAGCTGACGTACATTTGTGAATGCGACGCGTTGCCCAGCGCCGCCGCGTGGTGTGACACGGACGAGACTGCGACCTGCGGCGACTGCAGCACCGCCTGTGCATCAGACCAGACTTGCAGCTCCCAGCTCTGCGAGTGAAGGCGGTCGGGCGCGCATCAAATCACCTCGTGCGAGCGACTTGGCCCGGATCTTGTCCTTGACCCAGAAGAGGAAGAGAACTAGGGTCTGCCCTCTACAAGGTGGCCGTCGCGTGACTTGCGACGACTCCAGCACGTGTTCGATCCGCGCGGCGGAACGGCTCCTGCTTCTTCAAATGGGCCGCAACGCACGATCTTGGTCGACCTTTTCGATCAAGTGCCGAGGATTGAATGACGAATAACGGCGAAGCTCCGAGTCTCGGGCGCATGCAATGCGCGCTCGATGAGCAAGCTTCGTGCGCGCTCGTCGTCACGCTGCGGCGTTCGGACGGGTTGCCCGCTCGGGCGTGAACGCGCTCAACCCAATCAGTTTTCGTTACCAAGTCCCCTCCGCGCCAGGCTCAGCGGAAACGGACTACTTCTGGAGCCAGGATCGAGAATGCATCATGGGAAATCGTCTGTACGTAGGTAACCTGTCCTTCAACTCCACCCAAGACACGCTGCGCGAGGCTTTTGCCGCGCACGGCGAGGTCGTCGATGTCCACCTGGTGGCAGATCGCATGACGGGGCAGTCCCGCGGCTTCGGCTTCGTGACCATGGGTTCGCGCTCGGAAGCCGAAGGCGCCATGTCGGCGATGAACGGCGCCGACCTCGACGGACGCGCGCTGCGAGTCAACGAAGCTGAAGAGCGCTCCGGTGGCGGCGGCGGCGGCGGCGGTGGTGGTCGCGGCGGCGGCGGCGGCGGTGGTCGCGGCGGCGGCGG
>JAYUYU010000201.1:0-6857 GCA_043752365.1 Myxococcales bacterium
AGGTTGCCGAACGGAAACAGCCAGCCGACGCGCGCTCCGAGCCACAACGACATGGCCGGCGCGACGTGGTGCGGGTTCGGTGGTGGCGGTGGCTCGTACGGGGCCGGGGGGGGCGGCTCGAACGGCGCCGGGGCTGCCGCTGCGGGGGCAGTGGCAGCCGGCGGTGCTGGCTCGACGAAGTACTGATCGCCGGGCGGCGATTTGGCGGCTTCATCAGTCGCCGTTGCGGGCGGCGGGCCGGCGGTGCCAGGCGGGGTTGCAACCCCCGCAGGGGGCGTCGCAGGCGCAGGCGCCGCTGGGGCGGCGGTGGGTATCTGGGCCTGGGCCACGCTCGGCGCGACCGCGGCCATTCCAAGCAGAACGGCAACGCGCTTCATCCGGCCTGGACCCTACCACACACCATGCTACCCCCCGGGCGGGCTGACTCGTGACGCGTGGCGTCTGGTTGGCACGCCTGCCGATCTTGGTTTTGGGCTTCGTTTTCGCTGCGCTCCGGTGCTCACGTACAGGAGTACGTGCCGCTCCGGTGCTCGCGAAAGCCTCGCCGAAAACCAAGCTTGGCAGGCGGTTTGGGTGAGACGTCGGTGCGGCCAGCTTCTAAGCCGCTTTTGAGGGAGTTTTTTTGAAACAGCCGCGTGTGCAGCAAGACTGGAAAGCCCTGGGAACGTACGGGACGCTGGGCATGGAGATCGCGCTCAGCGTGGCGGTGGGGCTGTTTGGGGGCCAGTGGCTCGACAAGCGGCTCCAGACCGGTGGCGTGCTGACTTGGGTCGGTTTCGCTTACGGGCTTGCGGCCGCGGGGCGCGCCATCTATCGAGCGGTGCGCAAGTCCAACCGCGAGGCCGAAGAGCACGAGCGGCGTGAACGCGAAGCCCGCCAGAAGTACGACGACGATGCCCAAGACCGATGAAGAACAAGGACTGCGCGCGGCGCTCTGGGCGATTGCCCTGTGCGGCGCGGCGCTGACCCTTGGCTCGCCGTTCGTGCTTGGCCGCGAAGGCGTCGTCGGCGTAGCGCTAGGCTCGGCCATTGCGGCCTTCAACCTCTGGTCGCTTGGTCGCATCGTGCGCGCGTTCATGAACGGCGCTGGCTTGCCCTGGGTGCTGCTGGCCGCGCTGAAGCTGGTTGGCTTGTTGGCGCTGGTCGCGTTGGTGCTCAAGCTGGGCATCTCGACCGTGATTCCGCTGGCCGTCGGCTACGGCGCGCTGCCGCTCGGAATCGTGTTTGCTCAGCTCGCCGCCGCGCGCCCGCGCGTTGCTACGTCTCCCCAAATTCAAGGCGGAATCGACGATGATTCCGGCCCCGAAGGTCGATAGATGCCCGAACATTCCTCCTGGCTTACGCTGATTCTTTCGCATTTCCGTGAGACGCTCGATCACAACGCAGACCTGCTGGGTGAGAGCATCGTCGGCAAGCAGGCGCCCACCTGGCAAAGCTTCGAGCCGCTGGCGGCGTCGCTGTTCATCGTGACGTTGATCTTGCTCATCAGCGTGCGCGTGCGCTCGCGCCTCAATCAAACCGACGAAGCCATCATCCCCGAAGACAAGCTGACGCTCCGCACGTTCATGGAGGCGTTCCTGGCCTACTTCTACGACCTGGCCAAGAGCGTGATGGACGCCGAGCGCGCCAAGAAATACTTCCCGCTGATCGGCACCGCGGCCACCTTCGTTTTCTTCGCCAACGTGATGGCGTTGATTCCCGGCATGCCGGTCGCGACCAGCAACCTGAACATCACCCTGGGAAGCGCCGTGGTGGTGTTCGTGCTGTTCAACGCCTACGGCCTGATGACCAACGGCTTTGGCTACGTCAAGCACCTGGCCGGGCCGGCCTGGTACCTGGCACCGTTGATGTTTCCCATCGAGGTCATCTCGCTGTGCGTGCGGCCGGTCACCTTGGCCGTACGTTTGATGGTGAACATGGCGGCAGACCATTTGCTGCTCAGCCTCTTCTTGTCGCTGGTCGCCCTGTTGGTGCCGGTGCCGCTGATGCTGCTCGGCTGCTTGGTGGTATTGATTCAGACGCTGGTTTTCACGATGTTGACCTGCATCTATATCGGCCTGGCGACCGAGCACGAAGCGCACGGAGCGCATCACTGACGCTCACTTCCAACCAGCACGGAACGCTCTCGGCTCGAAAGCCTCATGGACCTCAGAAACGAGTGGCATGGGGAGCAAAAACGAATTAAGAGCGGGCCCTGAATTGCCCTGGCCAAGCGCCAGGTTTTCGGCGCCAAACAAAGCGCCAACGCGGAGTTAAAAGGAGTCCTTATGTCGAAGAACAAGCTCAAGCTTGCCAGTGTTGCCCTCACCACTCTCACCGCTGCCCCGGCTTTCGCGCAGGGCGCGGACGCTGCTGGTGGTGGCTCGGGCTCCGCTGCCGCGATTGGCGCCGCCATCGCGATCGGCTTGGCCGTGCTCGGTGGTGGTCTCGGTCAGGGTCGCGCTGCCGCGGCCGCTCTCGAGGGCATCAGCCGCAACCCCGGCGCAGCCCCCCGCATTCAAACCCCGATGATTCTCGGCCTCGCGCTGATCGAGTCGTTGGTGCTGTTCGCGTTCATCATCGCGTTCATCCTCACCGGCAAGATCTGAAGCGACGGCTCCGCGTTCCCGCGGGCTGAGCCGATGCGGCGCGTAACTTTACTCGTCGCCAATTTGGCTCAGCCCAGCGGATAGTCGCGAGCGTAGCTCCAATAGATCGAAGCTGCCCGGCGCCGAGCGCTCCGCGATACCGCGGACAGCGTTGTGCGCACGGTCGCGTGCGACGGCCGAAAGACCTAGCCGGTCGCCTAGCAGTTGCAGCACGCTGGCTTCGGCCTCCGACTGCTGGCCGTCGACCTCGGCCATCCAGCAACCGGTCGCGTACGTGAACAGGCGCGTGAGGCGGTTCATGCGCACCGTCTCGACCTCCTCCAGCGTGACCGCGCTGGAAAGCGCGCGCTCCACGTTCGCCAAGTCCTCGCCCGCGACGAGCAGTTGCTTGGCCGCTTGCCTGAGCGCGTCCGCTTCACGCGGGTTCATCGAGCCGTCTGCCCACGCCACGGCCGAGATGGCCAACAGCGTATCGCGACCGATTTTGAGATCCATCATGTCCTCGTTTTCTTAACCGCAACCAGCCTAGCCAAATCTTTGGATGAGGCACGCGCCTTGCTGTAGGCGCGGACGATGCTTCTATCTTCGCAGCAACGCCACTGTACCGATGCGGAACGCACACACGGACGGCGACGAGATGGCTCACGGGTCATAATGCCGCGCGGCCAAGTTGCGCGGGCCGCGTCCGGCTACACCATCCGCCACAAGTCGTTGGTACGCTGGCTCTTGCTCCCGCTGTTTGCCTCGTCTTCGCTCTTGGCGCGCACGAGCTTCGCCGAGGACGACCTCGAGACGCAGGGGGTTGAGGCTGCCGTGCCCGTTGCCCCGGTCGCGGCGCCTCCCGCTCCGGTCGCGGAGCCACCTGCACCGGTTGCCCCGCCGCCAGCGGCTCCGGGCGTCGCGCCGCCAGCCTCCCGCGGTGTTCGTCCGCAACCAGAGGCGTTCGCAGCCAGCAGTCCGCCTGAGTCCAAGCACCGGCTCCGTTGGCGTTTCCCGCGCTTTCGTTGGTGGGAATATGCGGCGGCGGGCCTGGTCACGGCCGGCAACCTTTCGCTCGAGTGGGTGTATCGCCATGAGGTCGAGTACACCTGGACCAAGCCGCTTCCGGGGGACGCAGCAGTGCGCAATTGGCTACGGGCGGATACCGTCGAAGGTCGGTCGAGAGCAAGCGACGTGAGCGACTACATTTGGTACGGCACGACCTATTACGCGCTCCTCGACGGCCTCCTGACGCCACTCGTGAGCGATCGGCTCAACACGGATGTTGCGTTCCAATTGACGCTGTTGAACTGGCAAGCCATCGGACTCACCGGGGTATTGGTGAGGCTCGTCCACGTGGGCGTCGGTCGCGCACGCCCGTCGCTCCAGAACTGCTCGTCCGACCCCGCTGCCGAAAACCCCTGCGAATTCCGAGGTGCCTCTTTCGTCGGCGGACACGCGATGATGACGTCGGCCAACGCTGGTCTAGCTTGCGCGAATCACCACTATCTTCCGCTGTACGGCGGAGGGCTGGCCGACTCTCTGGTCTGCCCCGTCCTGGTGACTGCCGCGCTTACGGTAGGCACCCTGCGCTTCGTTTCCGACAAGCACTGGCTGACCGACACGGTGCCATCATGGCTTCTTGGCGGAGCGATCGGTTTTGGCATGCCTTACCTCCTCCACTATCGCTACGTGCGCGACGTCGTCTCGCCGCTACCCAACACCGCCCTCTTGCCCTGGGCAAACGCGACCTCGGCCGGCCTAGATTTCATGGGTCAGCTCTAGCAGCGCGATCTACCTGACTCGTACGAGACTTCCTTGTTCGTAGAGCGTTGGCAATGCGGCGGTCCAGCCGCTCGGTAGCCGAGGGCTGGCCCAGTGGAAGAGCCGCTCGGCGTCGACCGGGCTGAGGTTCACGCAGCCGTGACTTTGCACGCGCCCGAAGGCGCGATGCCAAAACGTCCCGTGCAAGCCGTAGCCGTGTTGGAAGTACATGACCCAAGGCACTGCCTGGATGGCGTAGCTCTCGTTGGCTTCCAGGTTCTCCAGGTTGTCCATGTCGCTGGCGGCGAGCTTCACCCAAATTCGGTGGATGCCTTTGGGGGTCGCGAGCACGCTGCCTGCCAGGCCGCGCCCGCTCGACACCAAGGTAGCAAACACCGGGTGGTCGCCGACGTAGGCGACCAACGTTTGCGTCGCGAGCTCCACGTCGAACCAGTGCTCGCCGGCTTTCACTTCCGCGGGGCGCGCCAACCGCGAAGGTTGCGACACTTCGGCTGCCGGCAGCCACTGGGCGTCGCCGATGCGCAGCCATTTCTTGCCGCCCAGCTCGCGGGTCTCGAACACCTGCAGGCGTGTCTGGCGCGGGACTACGTCGCGCCCTGCTGTGGCGCCGGGCGCCTTCCTCGGGCGCGCCTTGTCGACGTTCACCCAAGCGACGTCGAGGGCGTCGCTAACGTCACCGCCCCGAAACGTCGGCGCCGCGACGCGCCGCAGGTCGCGCAGCGGGATCCAGAAACCGTGCGTGCTCAGCCCGTAGCGTTCACCGCCAGGCTTTTGCCCTTCGCGCGTGATGGCAACGCCGAAGCCAGGCAAGAGCTGCGCCTCCGGCACGCCGTCTTCGGCTACCAGGAGGTCGCGGTAGCCGAACGAACCGTCGGGGCCCACGAAAAAGTAGGCGTAAGGCAGGCCATCGGCCGTGGTGCTGGGTGCGTGCTCTCCGGGCGGGCTGGCGGCCGACGCTTCGGCGCCGTCCTCGCAGATCCAAGCCAAGGGTCCGACCGAAAACCAGCGCGCGTTGCAACCGCCGCCACGTGCGAGCTCGAAGACGGGCAGCCTCGCCCCCCGAGCGGCGGCACCGCGGCGCGCGGCGCCGCGGTTGGGTTCGGTGAACAGGGGCTCGTCGCGCCTCAACACCAAAACGCTTCGCACGCCCTCCAGCCTATCGGGGGCGGCGGACGTCGCAGCCGCGCTGCTCAGCGTAGTGAGCAGCGTGAGGCCGAGTAGATTGTGTCGCAAACGCCCTCAGCTGAAGGTGAACTTCAACTCGTGATCGCAGACCCTGAAGGAATCACCCTCGGAGATGACCTTCCGCTGTACGCGCTGGCCGTTGTACTCGACGCCGTTCGTCGAGCCCATGTCTACGATGTAGTACTGGCCGTTCGAGAACTCGATCATCGCGTGTTGGCGCGAGACGTTCGGATCTTTGATGGTCAGATCGCTCGACTGCTTGCCGCGGCCGATGATGAAGCGGTCCTTCGTCACCGCGAAGGTCTCACCCTGGTAGCTGATGGTGAGCTTGGCGCCGGCGGTGCCAGGCGCAGGGGCTGCCGCCGCGCCACGACCGGGCGGAGGAGGCGGAGGAGGAGGCGGAGGCATGCTGCGCGCCCCACCGCTCGGCATGGGGGGCGGGGGTGGCCCGGGCGGTCCGGGCGCACGCCGCGTGGGGGCGGGCATTACGGAGCCGGGGGCGGGTAGGGGCGGCGGAGCGCCGACCGGACCAGCTGCTGCCGCGGGCGGAGCCGCCGGCGGAGCCATGGCCCTCTGCTTGCCGGGCGCCGGTGGTGGCGGCGCTACCTTCGCCGGAGCTGGAGCCGCTGGCGCTGCGAGCCCGGTGGAGCTGGGCGCGGGACCCGACGACGGCGGCGGCGCCGCCATGGGCGGCGGAATCGACGGCGAGCCCGCGGCCGCGCCGTAGCCGCGCTGGCGCGCGTACTGCTTCATGGCGTCGTTGACCAGGTAGTCCACGGAGCATTCCAGCTCGCGCGCCATCTGCTCGAACTTTTGCCACAACGCGTCTTTGCACTGGAAGGTGCGCGTAGTCTTCTTGTTCTGATCCGCCGTCATCGCTGTTCTACTTTGCCGCCTTGTTCTTCTCCATGGCCGGCTTGACGCAATGCTCGACGAAATCACCGAGCGTCGTCACTTCTTTGGTCTCAGGACCCTTTTCGGTCTGGACCTCGCATTTCCAGTCGCAATCCTTGGCGTCGGCCTTGCACTTCGGCGTAGCGGTGCGGTCGGAGCCGTAGCGCGCAATCTTGCCGACCTCAGCCGCGGTGCCGACGTTGTAGTAGTAGCCTAGCGCCGCTAAGCGGTCCTGTACCGGGTGGCCCGGCGCTGCGTACTTCGCCACCACCTCGGCGGCCGGTGGCGTGCCCTTCATGCTGGCGAGCAGCGCGCCGTAACGAAGCGGCTCGGTGATGGCCATGTTCTCGGCTTGGGCGAGCTTGCTGAAGAACTCCGGCAGCTGCGGCGTCTCACTCATTTTGAGCACCAGCGTCGCCGCGACCT
>JAYUYU010000202.1:0-6849 GCA_043752365.1 Myxococcales bacterium
GCGCCGACGACCAACGCGTTGGGCGCCGCGCTGCTTTGCGATGCGACGTAAGCGGCCGCGTGATCCGCGCCACCCAGCATGTCCTTCACACAGCCGCACGGTTCGAGCGCGCCGGCCACGCTGGACATGACGTACAAGCGCAAGGAGGGCGCACCGGAGCCCGCGCTGCTCGGCTCCGAGCCACACTTGCAGCCAGACACCGCGGAGCTTGCCGAAATGGCCAGCGCGGCGAGGACGCTAGACACGAGCGCCATGGAAGTTTGGCGAAACACGGGCTTGGTATAGCGCGGTCGTGGCCATTTTCCCGCGCAAACCCGCGCTTACTGAAGCCGTCGCATTTCGAGCCGCCGCGGCCTTGTTTTCGCCTGCATAATGAGGCTGTCGTGCCGGAGGACAGCAAGGCCAAAGCGCCACAGCCGTTCGGGCCTTTCGTGCTCGAGCGCCGGATCGCCGTCGGAGGTAGCGCGGAGGTGTTTCTTGCGCGTCCCAAGCTCGGCACACAGCCAGCAGCACACTTGGTGGTGAAGCGCCTGCTGCGCTCGGTGCGCGAAGGCGGCGAGTTCGACGCGCTGGAGCGCGAAGCCGAGCTGCACCGAGCGGTCAAGCATCCCAACGTCGTGGACGTCTACGGCGCGGGCATGGTGGGCGAAGAGCCGTACCTCGCGCTGGAGTACGTCGACGGTGTCGACCTCTACCGGCTCTTGCGGCGTTGCGAGTCCGAGCAGCGGCGTTTCCCGCCAGGGTTGGCGGCGCACATCGCGCGGCAAGTGGCCGAGGCACTGACTGCCGTGCACGGCGCGCGCGACAACGAGGGCAACGTGCTGCACATCGTGCATCGCGACGTGACGCCTTCTAACATTTTGCTGTCGAGCGACGGCTCGGTAAAGCTCGGTGACTTCGGCATCGCACGTTTCGAGCATCGCATGAAGCCGACGCAAAACAGCGGCGGCGGGCTCAAGGGCAAGTTCGGCTACTTGTCACCCGAGCAAGTGGCGGGTGAGCCGTCCGATCATCGCGCGGACCTGTTCGCGCTTACCGCAGTGTTCGGAGAAATGCTGATCGGCGAGCGCGTGTTTCCCGGCAGCGGTCAGCTCGCGGTGCTGTTGGCGATTCGTGACGTGAACATCGAGCCAATGCGGCGCGCGGCGGGCATGTTGCCGCCCGGCATGTTGGCCGTCTGTGAGCGTGGTTTGGCGCGTGATCCCGACGACCGCTACGCGGACGCGGGCGAGTTTGCGCGGGCGCTTGCGCCCTTCCAGAAGCCTAGCGCCGAGGAGCTGAAGAAGACGCTCGCCGAGTGGGTGATGTGGGCCAAGGACTCGAGCGAGCTGGCCAAACGCATCGAAGGGCAAATCCGCGACTCCGTTCAGCGCATGCAGGCCGTGCGCACGCGCAGCAGCGGCGCTATGCAGGCGGTACGCGGTCCTAGTCAAACCTCGGTCGCGGCGCAGCGCCCCGACGCGGCGGTCGCCGACTCGGGCTCGCGGGTGAAGCGCACGGACGGGCACGTGCTCGAACAGGTGCCATTCGCCAAGCTGATCGAAATGATCGCCACCGGGGATTTGGGCGGCGACGACGAGGTCGCCTTGTTGGGCGAAGGACTGAAGCCGATCCGCGACATCAACGAGCTGGCACGGCACTTGTTGCCGTCGACGACCGCCACCACCAGCCGCATCTTCGAGCCAGGCGTGCCGGACTATCAGGCGCTGCTGAAAGAGACGTCCATGCTCGAAGTTCTGGCGCACATGCGCCAGAAGGGCGAAACCGGCGCGCTGTTCGTCGAGCGCTCCAAAACCATGGGCGCGTCAGTGAGGAAAGAGCTCTACTTGAGCGGCGGCCGGCTCCTGCATGTCGCCTCCTCCGACCGCGAAGAACTGTTGGGTGAGTACCTGGTGCGGCGCGGGCGCCTGACCCGCGAGCAGCTGGACGCCGCGCTGGGCTCGCTACAGAAGTTCGGTGCCCGCCTGGGTGACACGCTGATTGGCCTGCAGCTAGTCGACGCCGTCGACGTATTCCGGGCGATTCGCGATCAGGGGCGTGATCGCGTTGCTGCGCTGTCCACGTGGGAGGAAGGCCTCGTCACGTTCTATCGCGGTACCGCACCGACGCGCGTCGAGTTCCCGCTCGACTTGGACTTGGCGAGCCCCATGATGGCTGGCACCATCCTACGTTCGAAGGGTGAACCACGCAGCTTGCTCCCGGGAGAGGGCAAGCTCGTGGTGCCGGGCCCGCGCTACGAAGCCGGCAAGCTCCCCCGTGAGCGCGGCGCAGCGCCGGCGTCGCTGCAGTACGTGATGACCTTTCTACCCGACCGCTTGGGCATCGACGCCGCGCTGCAGCGCTTGACCGACTACCGCCCGGGCCGCGAAGCTCGCGCCGTCAGCCCCAAAGAAGCCGCCGCCGCCCTGCTGGTCGCCGAGCTGCTCGGCTGGGCCGCCTGGTCGTAACCGGATCCGTTCGGCGACGTGCGTCTCCCTGATTTACAGGGAGATCGGGAGATCGGGAGTCGTGCGAGGTCGCAATTATTGTTTTGGAGGACCAAAACAATAATTTGGTCCTTGCAGTTGGGACCGTGGATGGCCCGGCCGCTCGGGGGCGGCAGCGCGAACCCAATTCACGCTCGCACGACTCCCGATCTTCCGATCTTCCTGTGAAAAAATCTGGGTCCTGACGGCTTGGTACGGCTTCGGAAGGGGACTTAGGGCGTGGTGGGCGGGGGTGGGGCGGGGACGGCCAGAGCGGCTAGGCACTCGTAGGCGGCGTACTTGTAGGAGTCGGACAGCGTGGGGTAGTTGAAGACCATGTCGATGAATAGATCGACGGTGCCCCCTAGTTGAATGGCGGTTTGGCCGATGTGCACGAGCTCGCTGGCCCGTTCGCCGATCACGTGCACGCCGATGATTTTGCGGTTGTCGCGGTTGACGACCAGCTTGGTGATGCCTTCGAGATCGCCCGTGATTTTGCCACGAGCGTTGTTCTCGTACAGCGCGCGCCCGGCGACATACGGAATCTTTTTCTCCCGGCAGCTCTCCTCGGTCTCGCCGAAGGCGCTGCATTCTGGGATCGTGTAGATGCCGTACGGCATCGCTTGCGAGACCTCCTTTTTGTAGGAGAATCCGAAGGCGTGACACACGGCAACGCGGCCTTGCTCCATGGACACGGATGCTAAGGCTGGGAAACCGATCACGTCGCCGGCTGCCAGAATGTGGGGGACCTTGGTGCGGAACTGCGCGTCGACCTGCAGGTAGCCCCGCGAATCGGGCTCGACGCCGACACTGGACAGGCCCAAGCCTTGCGTCGCGCCCGTACGGCCTGCGGCGAACAGCAGCTGCTCGGTCACCACTTTCGAGCCGTCGGCCAGTGCCGTCTCGACCCCGCCCGAGCAGCGTCTGACAGTCGTCCACTTTTGGCCCTGCAGCAGCGTGACGCCCGAGGCGATCATGGCGGATTTGAGGCGGGCGACGATCTCCAGATCCAGAAACGGTAGAATCTCGTTGCGCGCGTCGACCAAGGTGACTGCGACGCCGAGCGCCGCGAACATGCTGGCGTACTCGCAGCCGATCACCCCGCCGCCCAAGATGGCGAGCGAGCTGGGCAGCGCGTTGATGTTGAGGATCTCGTCACTGTCGTGGACGAAGTCGTCGACGAAGTCGATCTCGGGAGGGCGGTGCGGTTTGGAGCCGGTGGCGATGAGGATGAAATCGCCTCGAATGCGCCGCGAGTCTCCGCTGGAGGTGATCATCACCGTGTGCTCGTCGATCAGCTGGCCGCGGCCCTGGAAATAGGTGATTTGATGACGCTCGAAGTTTTGCCGGAACGAGCGGGCTTCGGCGGCCGCGATCGCGTTCTTGCGCGACATCAGCCGCGGCACGGTGGCTTGCGCGTCGAGCTCGACGGCCACGCCGTACAGCGCACGCGCACGGTGGCCGGACAGGTAGAGCGCCGTTTCGCGCAGGGTCTTGCTGGGCAGGGTGCCGGTGTGTACGGCGGCCCCGCCGGGCTCCTGCTCGCGCTCGACGACCGCGACGCGCTTCTTGAAGTATGCCGCCTGGGCCGCTGCCTTCTCACCCGCAGGTCCCGCGCCAATCACGACCAAGTCGAACTGCTCACTGTCGCCCTGAGTTGACACGATCGCCGAGCATAGCCCGCCCGGTAGCGCCTGTGCCCGCTAAACTTTGTTTACGCGCTCGGTTACCGCTGCTCGGTTATTGCTGCCTTCGGCTACTGCCTTCGGCTACTGCCCTCGGTTATTCGCCTCTGTTACTCCCCTCTATTACTCCCCCCCCGCGACAGGCATAATCGGCCGGGAATGGTCGCCGGTGATGCGTGGTTTTTTGGGGTTCCCACCCCGATGGGCATCAAAGTGCCTGCAGTCGTGACGGAGGAGCTGTTTCGCATTGGGGACAGCGCGGTGTCGCTGTTCACGCTCGGCAGCATGGCCGTCACGTTCGTCGGCATGCTGGCCATCTCTTGGGTGCTGCGGGCGGGGGTACGCCGGGCGCTTCGTAGGGGCAGCATCGAGGCCGCGGGGGGCGACCTCGGCGTCGCCGACCGGCTGATCCACTACGGCTTCATCGTGGTCGGCTTGGCGCTGGCGCTGCACTTGGCCGGCATCAAGTTGGGTGCGGTGTTCGCGGCGGGCGCTGTGTTCGCGGTCGGCTTCGGCTTCGCGATGCAGAACATCACGCAGAACTTCGTGTCCGGCGTCATCTTGCTGATCGAGCGCACCATCAAGCCAGGCGACGTGCTCGAGATTGGAACGCAGATCGTCAAGGTCATGAAAATGAGCATCCGCGCAACTATCGTGCGCACGCTCGACGACGAAGACATCATCGTGCCCAATTCGACGTTGGTGCAGTCCAACGTGAAGAACTACACGCTGGAAGACAACCTGTACCGCGTGAAGGTCATGGTCGGTGTATCCTACGAGTCGGACTTGAAGCTAGTGCGGGAGGTGCTGGAGCGCACGGCGGCTGAAGCGCCCTGGCGCGACAAGGGCTATCCGCCCCGCGTTTTGCTGCTGAACTTCGGCCCGTCTACCGTCGATTACGAGACCTCGTGCTGGATGCACGAACCGTTCAACTACCGCATTGCCAGTTCGGACTTGCGCGAGGCAATTTGGGTGGCTTTCAAGCGCGCCGGCATCGTGATGGCGCTGCCGCAAATGGAAATCCATTTTGCGCGCGGCCAGGCCGGATTCGAGCAGGCTTCAGGGCAGAGCCGGCCGTAGAAAGCCACCCCGGCGGTAGCTGGCAAACAGCGTGACCGCGAGCGCTACGTAGCTGACCCCTACGACCAGCCAAACTTGAGTCAGGGTGCGTGCGGGCGAAAAGAAGACGAAGGCGCTGGCCGGTACCTGAACGGCGAACAGCACGCCTGCGTCCAACCACAGGGCGCGCTCGGGGGCCCCGGCGCCTTGCATCACCGAACCCAGTACGATACCGACGCCGAGCGCGACGTAAGTGGGTGCGACGTACGCGAAATAGCTGCGGGCGACGGCCAGCACCTGCGGGTCACGATCAAAGAAGCCGACGATACCCGCCGCGAACGCGACGTACACCAGCGACAGCGTCGCCATCATGGCCGCGTTGTAGAGAGTCGCCCAGTAGCCGCTCCGCTTGGCGCGGGCGACCTGATTTGCGCCCAGGTTTTGGCCGACGAACGTCTGCACCGCGCTGCCCCAGCCGATACTGATGAACAGCGCCATGGTCTCGAAGCGAAACACGATGCCGAGTGCCGTCGTGGCGCTTTGGTCCGTGGCGGTCGTAAAGGCTCGCGCCACCAGGGCGTGCGTCAACAACATCGCGCACATGCGCACGACCAGCTCGGCGCTGGACGGCCAAGCCAGCCGCAGCACGCGAAGCAGCATCGACCGGTCCGGTAACAACACCGTGCCGGACGCGAAGAAGCCCAGGCTTTTGGCGGCAAAGAAGGCCAGCGGCAGCAAAATGATGGCGCGCGCGATGAGCGTCGCCACGCCCGCCCCGAACAGCTCCAGGCGGGGCACGCCCAGCGCTCGCGAAAGCTCCGGGCCCCAGGCTAAGAAGGCGGGCGCCTCGCCGCTACCGTAAACGAACAGCACCGCGAACACGAAGTTCAACAAGTTTCCGACCAACAGCAAGAAGACGGGAGTCTTGGCGCTGCCGATGGCGCGCAGCAAGCTGGCGCAGTGCAGCATCAGGAACATGGTGACGCCGCCGCCCATCACGACCGAGAGGTAGTCAGCGCCGCGCTCGGCGACCTGACCCTTCACGCCGATCACGTCGGTGAGCAGGCTGCGAGCACCAAGGCCGCCCACCAGCGCCAGTACGATGCCCAGCGATAGCACCAACAAGCCAGACTGCCAGGCGATGCGTCGGGCCTCGACCTTGTCGCCCTGGCCCCAGGCGCGACTGACCATGCTGGCCGCGGCTACGCTGATGCCGTAGCTGATGATGGTGCCGAGCGCTGCCAGCTGATCGCAGATGCCGATCGCCCCGAGCGCAGGCCCCGAGACGTCGCTGGGCAGGCGCGCGATGATGTAGGCGTCGACTAAATTGAAGCCATTTTGCAGGCCCATTCCGAGCGCCAGCGGTGCGCCGAAGCGCAGCACCTCCCACGGCAGCGGACCGCTCAAAATGCGCTCGGTGCGCAGGTCGAGCACGTTTTGTGCGCTCAAAGCGGCAAGGCTCCCGCCTTCGGCGCAAGCACTTCGCGTTCGCGCTCGAAGCAGCGATCCGGCATTTTGCGCTGCTTGCGCAGGATCGCCGTACGCTCGACGAACGCGGCCGTCACGGGGTCGTGGTAGCCGCTGGGCCGCGGGTTCTCTTCCTGGGCAGGGTAGTGTCCGGCAATGCGGCTCATGAACAG
>JAYUYU010000203.1:0-6848 GCA_043752365.1 Myxococcales bacterium
GTTGTCGACGGCCCGTTCACCGAGACGAAGGAGCTCGTCGCGGGCTTCTGGATCTGGCAGGTCAAATCGATGGACGAGGCCGTGGAATGGCTGAAGCGCATGCCCCAAGAAGAAGGCAGTGAGTCCAACGACGTGGAGATTCGCCCCGTATTCGAGGCCGATGACTTCGGTGACAACCTCACCCCGGAGACGCGCGCCAAAGAGGAGGAACTACGCCGCCTGACGAGCGGCACGGCCTCGTAGTTTGCGACCGCTGCTGGGTCAGGTGGGTGCATGGTGCGTGGTGCCTGCCCTGGGGCTACGCTTGAGCTTCCACGGCCTCGTCGGCACACTCACTTCAGGAGGTAGCGCAATGCACACTGATTCGCGCGCGCGGGCGTGCCTGAAAATCGCGTTTCTTGGCGTCGTCTTGGCGGCGTGCAGCAATCAGCAGCCCGGCGCTAGCTCGAGCACCCAAGCCGGGAACGGCAGCAGCGGCGCACCCGGGGGGGGCCAGGTGAGCCAGACCGGTGGCTCACCCGGCGGCGGCGGCGCGACGGCCGGCTCGAGCAGCGGTGGCAGCAACGCTGGCACGGGACCGGCAGTCACCGGCGGAGCGCCGAGCGGTGACGCTGGCGCTCCTTCGACGGACCCGTATGGAATTCCCGACGACGCAACCGTGTTGTTGTTTCTGATCGACGGGCTCCAAACTGCCGCGGTCCAGACCAGTGTCGCCAATGGCGCTGACAACATCAAATTCCTCATCGACAACGGTGTGACTGCGGAAACGGTCTACACCACGAGCCCCGCTCCGCGTGCGGCCCTGCCGGGCGGTGCGTTGCCTTGGGACAACGCCACGTCGGGCAACGTTGCGGTCCACACCGGCTGCCACCTGTTCGAGTCAAATCAGATGGACGACATCTTCACCGCGGCCAAGAAGGTCGGCATCAAGAGCCTGTTCGCGGGCGGCGACGCCAATTACGCCGTGTTCACTACTTCCGACTTCGAGTTTTCGGGCAAGCTACCCGACGCCGAAGTGGTGCAGCACGCCATCGACTTGGTGAAGAGCGACAAGGTCAGGCTGATTCGACTGCATTTGCAGCGTCTTCGCGATTTTTGGAGCGGTCCCAGCAGTCAAACGACCGCGGGCTCACCCTACATTCAGCACCTGCTCGCTATCGACGGGCTGCTCGGCAAGCTGCGCCAAGCGCTCGAGCAGCAAGGTGTCTGGAACAAGACCTACGTGATCCTCAGCTCGGACCACGGCATGGGCCAGACGGCGTCGAGCGACCACCCGCCGTCCGCGCTTTCATCGTGGAAAAACGTGATGTACTTCTACGGGCCCGGGGTGAAGAAGGGTGCGACCATTCCGTACGCCGAGTCACCCGATGCGGCGGTGTTAACGGCCCGCCTGCTAAAGCTCGCGCCGCTTCAGGGGCACACTGACCCGGCAGTGACGCTCACTCACAAGGGTGCGACGGGTACCCTGCTCTCGAACATCTTCGAGGGTGAGCCCGCCACCATTGTGCACCCACGCTACATCGAGAAGTACTTGAACACCGGCACCTACACTGGCTCCGGTACCGAGTACGCCGACTACCGCAGGGGCATGCTCGACTTTCTGCAGTAGCGGGCGCGCTCGCTAGAGGGTTGTTCTTACGGCTTTTGCGGGCTTGCTGGCTTGCTACTCGCAGGTTTTGCAGCTGCTAGTTGACAGCTTTCTAGTCATTTTGCGCCTAAGAACGGTCCGATTTGTCACGTTCGAGGCACTTAATAAACGTGAACCAAACGCACCGCTCACACTCGCCGGTCGCGCGAGTCATGCGTGGTGCGTCCTCGTGCTGCACGCCCCCGATTCGTTGGCTGCATGTAGGCGCCCCGCAAGCCAGCGGGACGGCTACCAAACAGGTTTCTGCTTTGTGTACGGGCGGTAACCTTTACGAATCAATATTTGAACGCTACCTTTTTCCTGGCGGGGCAAGCGCTTTGGCGAGCGAGCTTGCGAAACCCCCGATGCCAGTGACCGTTGAAGCATGAGGTCTCTGATGAAGTACCTATTACCGGCATGTGCCCTACTCTCTGTTGCCTGCACAGGCATCTTCGACGGTCAGACCCGTAGTGACCAGGTCGCGGCTGACCCGTCACCCAAACCACCAGCGACCGCTACCGGCGGTTCGACCTCGGTCACGCCGACCAACACCCCGGCCGCCGAGGCTCCTTTCAAGGTGCGCAACACCGAGCCAGAGCTGGTGCCGTTCGAGATGCGGCAGCGGCGCATCGCCAGCGCAATCGGCGTGACCGTGGACAACGCCATGTTCGCCGTCATGAACAAGAACAGCCTCAAGCTGGGCGACTACGACTACGCCAACGGCGCCCTGCCGGACGGCAGCTGGAACGCCAACCGCATTGGAGCGTGGATCAACGCGCTCAAGCCGGTCTGTAGCTCCCCAGAAATGAAGGCCAAGTACCCGTCCCTGCCGGAGAACCTGCCGGCGCTGATTCGCGCAGCCTGGGGCCACGTGCCTACGGCGGAAGACACCGCTGACTTCGCCGACGCCATCGCGGTGTCGGGTGGCGACGCGGCGGTCAACTATGAGTCCACCTGCATGGCCGTCTTCACGGCTGCGGAGTTCGTGTACCGATGAAACACGTCATTGCCTTGGGCGCCATTCTGGCCAGTAGCGGCCTGCTGTCGGCGTGTTCCTCCGAAGTGGGCGGCCCCTCCCTCGGCGGCGAAATGCCGAGCGGCGGCACCACGGGTCAAACGCCCGGCGTTGGCGGCGCGCAGCAAATGCTGCCTGTCGACAGCAGCTTTAAGCCGACCGCGCAGCAAACGCTCGACTACATGCGTTACGTCGGTCCATCGCTGCTTGGTCGCGTGCTGACTGACGAAGAAGAAGCCCAGATCGCCGCCGGCAGCGCCAGCGCCGTCAAACCCATGATCCAGACCTGGGTAACGGACGAAGGCTTCGTTGAAGCGGTCAAGAGCATGCTCGAGATTCGCCTCGGGTCGAACGGCAAGCGTGGCTCCGCGGACTTCAACCTACCAGGCTACCTGGTTCGCCATGTGGTGAAGAACAACCTGCCGTGGTCGAAGGTCGTCACCAGCGACACCTGCTACGACGCCAACGACACCGCCATTCCGTGTGACACCGGCGCCCCGTACACGGCCGGCGTGCTCACGACGCGCGGCTTTTTGGCTGGCAACGAAGGCCGCTTCAACTTGGGCCGCGCGCGCTCCATGTTGCTCACCTTCATGTGCCGTGACTACCCGGCCGAGCCCGAGGTCCAGCCGTACGTCGATAAGCCGCGCCTCAAGCTGATGTTCCGCGCTTCCAACGCGGCTGAGCAAATGGTCGCAGAGGTAGCCGGCGGATTCGGCAACGGGTTGGCCTGCTTCTCGTGCCACGGCCAGTTCAGCAATCATTCGCAACCCTACGTAAAGTTCGACATGTCCGGCATGTGGATCAGCGAAGCCAACGGCTTGCAGAGCCTGACCGGGCAGCTGGGTGAGTCCGACCACGAGACGATGGCTTCCCACTTCGACGTCCCGGCGGAAGCCGCGTCCGAGAAAGCCCAGTGGTTCGGCGCCGAAATCGACAACCTAGCCAGCGGCGCCGCCGTGATGGGCAAGAGCCCCAAGTTCCACGAGTGCGCGGTGCAACAGCTCATCGACATGGGCGTGGGCCTGGACTTGGGCTTCGACGCCAAGGTCAACGGCCTGGCAGTGCTGGGAAGCTTCTTGACCGACATCGCCCAGTCGGTCACCGCCACGAGCCCGGACCCCACGATTCAAGAGCTTGCCATCGCCACGTACTCGGACGTGCGCGTCATGGCGGCAACTCTCAACGGTTTGAAGCGGTAGCTGCGCAGCGGAGATCGACAAATGAAGATTAAAGACGAAATTTCTGCGATGCACCCGGGCGAGCGGCGCCGCTTCCTGAAGCTAATGGGTGCGGCCCTGGCCGTCCCAGCCTTGCCGGCGGCGCTGCGCTTCGCCTTCAACGAGCTGGCGGGCGGCGAGAAGTTCGCCAACGCGGCCGTTGCCTCCGAGGGCACCATCTTCTTGGAGTTCAACTACCGTGATCAGGTCGACCTGATGCACGTGTTCGTGCCGCCAGGCCTTGCGCAGTACACCGGCCCCAAGCGCGGCGTGAACGGCGAAGAGCTTTCGCTGTTCCACGACCAGAGCGCGCTCATCAAGTCGCCCACGACGAACCACTACCTGACGCCAGATTCAGCCGAGTTGCTGCCCTACGTCGACAACATCGCCATCGTCGACACCGGCGAAGCGACCATTGGCAACGTGCACGGGCACGAGGGCGGCAATGGCATGCGCTCACCCGGCCGCGTGATGGACGGCGGCGCTTCTGGCAAGAACGCGATGTACCTGATCGACGCGCCCGTGGAAGGCGCGAACGGCGCCGGCAGTGAAAAGCTGTACACCACCACGCCCACGCCCGCCACGCTGCATAACTATTACCAAAAGAGCCTCGACTCGACGCTCAAGAACGGCTTCACCTTCAAGGGTATCAGCCGCTTCAAGCACTCGGTCTATCACTACGGTGCCGGGCTAGCAGGCGCCGAGCTGGATCGCTACAAGTCCAAGGACAGCTTGTTCACGGCCTTCCCGGAAGTTGCGGCCGACGCGAGCTTGGTGCCCACCTCGGGTCAGGCCGACCTGCTCGTGCGCATGATGAAGAGCGTCGACACGCGGCTTTTCAAACGCCGCTACTCCGAGGCGGCGCTAGCTAACCACGTCGCGCAGATGGACGAGACGCGCAATCTGTTGCACATCGACAACCCCAAGGTTGTCACGGTCCCGCTCACCCCCGAAGAAGCCGACTATTGGGGCAAGGACGTGCCGGCGCAGCAGTGCACGGAAGGTGACCTAGCGGTCGTCGAGTGCAGCAAGGACGCCACGCAGGATGCAGCCAATGCCGTCTTCTCGAAGGCGCAAATCTGGGAGCAGTTCGGCTACGCCTCCAAGATTCTCGGCTCGGGCATCACGCGCAGCGCATCGCTCGAGTTCGACTTCATGGACTTGCACGGCGACGGCGCTCGTCCGGAAGGCGTGCTGAAAATCCAAGGCAAGCAGGCCTCCATGCCGCTAGCCCGCTTGATCAAACACATGAAGAGCTTGGGCGTCTGGGATCGCACGCTGATCGCCGTGTACACCCTCGACGGCAGCCGTCGCCCCGCCGCCAATTCGTACGGCGACAGCGGCAAGGGTACGATGATCCTCGCCGGCGGCATGATTAAGGGCGGCTACTACGGGGACATCCGTATTACCAAAGACATGGGGACCGGTCACGAGTACGGCTTCCTGCCGCCGGATCCCACGACTGGCATGCCGATGGGCACACCGGTCACGGAGTGGGGCGCCAAGGACAAGCGCACGCCCAGCGCGGACATGTGGCTCACGGTCATGAAGGCGCTCGGCATTCCCGACACTTTGGCCAAGTCGTTCCCCGATACCAAAAACGGCACCGTCCACAACTACATGCTCAACGTCTAGCCATCGCCGGCGGGTTAAACCACCGGCTCGGCCAAGCTTGGCAAGAGCGGAATATCCGTCACCCCCGGGTCGATGCCATGCTGCGAAAGCAGCGTGGTGATCTGCCCGCGGTGGTGCGTTTGGTGGTTGAAAATTTGCGACATGACGGCAAAGCCGGGCAACGTGAACATGCGCCCGGCAACGCTCGTCCAGCTGTACGGGCTCGCCAGCCAATCACCCGTAAGGCTTGTGGCCCAGTCGCTTAGCTCTTGATCGCGCACGGCGCGGACGGCGCGTAGCGCCTCAAAGTCTGGATAGGCCAGACCCGCCGACTGAGGCCCAACGGCTTCACCCCGAAAGCGCGTGAGCCACAGCGTGTCGACGTACAGTACGTGCTCGAAGCTTTCGTGCACCGACTTGAAGAACGCGCCCAGGTCGGCCTTGCGTTGCTCGTCCGAGAGCCTTGCGGCTGCCGCGAACAGCTTCTCGTTCATCCATCGGTTGTACTCGCCGAACATTTGCGGCTGGCTACCGGTAAACATCCGCCAAAGCATAACAATCCGCTGCGTTTGCAGGTAGCGCGACGCCCTACTTGAATCGGCCCGTGGCCCGCGTTACTCCTCTCGGCGCTCGGGCGTGGGCTCGACAAGGAGGCTTGGTGGCTCGTAATTGGTTGTTCGTAATGGTTCTTTCGTTGGTCGCGGCGCTGTTCACGCTGCCTGCGCTAGCCGACATCCCTCCCGCTGACGCGTGCCAGGCGGCCGACGTCGGCAAGGCGTGTGAAAACGCGACCGCTAGCGGAAAGATGGATCTGAATGGCACTTGCCAAAAGGCCAAGTGCACCCGCGCGACCCCCAGCGGCAACATGTCGTACGACTGCTTCCTCTGCAAGGCGGGCAGCGCCACGAAGGACGACGCAGGCGGCTGCAGCACCGCAGCTGGCGGCGGAAACGCCGTGTTCGCGCTGGTGCCGCTGCTCGTCCTCGGTTTGCTCTTCAACCGCCGCCGCCGCAGCTAAAAAGCCGACGTGACGGCACTCGCCGAGCTCCTGATGTCCCCGCTGGACCGCGTGCGCACGGCCTTGTTTCTGTGGGCTTCGCGGGTGCGCCCGCTGCGTGCGTTGGTGCTAAAAAAGGAGCGGCGCGTGCCGGCGCTGCTGTTGGTGCACGCCGCGCTGGCGTTGGTGCTGGCGTTGCTCGCGCCCGCGCTCTTACTCGTGGTGGGGCCGCTGCTACTGGGCGTCCCTCACTTGGTCTCGGACGTTCGGCAGCTTGCCCTGCGACCTATGTTGCCGCGCTTGGCTCGTCCGCTGTTCTTGGGCGGGTCGGCATTATTGCTAGGCGCCCGCGCGCTGGAAGCCGTCGGCGTGAGG
>JAYUYU010000204.1:0-2627 GCA_043752365.1 Myxococcales bacterium
CATGAGCGCGGGTGTCGAGACGGTGCTCGACCGCTACGTCGCGCACCGCAATGCCTGGGTCGAATCGCGTGACGCCACCTTCGCGACGCTGACGCCGCGCCGCGGCGGACCGGTCGAGCAGGGTTACCCTGAAGATCCGAAGAAGAAAGTCGACGCTGCGCAGGCGTTGAACGGGGGTGCGCCATGAGCGTGCTACTCGCAATCTCACCGCTGCTGGTCGTTGCGGTCGGAGCGCTGTTGTTGATGCTGACCGAAGCCTTCGGCAAGCCGGCTAGCCCGGAGGGCTTTGGCCCCGGCGGCATCGTCGTCGATGCCGGCGCTGGTCGCGCAGGTGAGCTGGGCCTGGGCAGCGCGGTGGTGCTGTTCGCAGGCGCGATCGCGGCGCTGGCCGTGTGGATGGTCGGCCCGGACAACTTCGAGAAGCTCGACGTGCTGCTGCCGTATTTGGTGGTGGACCGCTTCACGCTGTTCTTTGCCTTCGTGCTTTGCCTGGGCGGCGGCTTGGCCTGTTTGTTGGCGGGCGGTTACCTGCCCGAGCACAAGCTGGAACGCGGTGAATTCTTCCCGCTGGTCATGTTCTCCACGGTCGGGGCCATGGCCCTGGCGGCAGCCGGGGACATGCTCAGCCTGTTCATCGCGCTCGAAACCATGTCGCTGGGCGTCTACTGCTTGATCGGCCTGCGCCGGACCAGCACGCGCGCGGCTGAAGCCGCCCTCAAGTACTTTTTGCTCGGCAGCTTTGCTGCCGCGTTGCTGTTGTTCGGTGGCGCGTTGCTATACGGCGCCACCGGTCACACCGATTTGAAGGGCATCGGCGAGGCCGTCGGTACCATCGGGCAAGCCGGCAGCAGCGTGAGCCCGACGTTGGTGCTGGTCGGGCTGGCGCTCACCATCGTGGGCCTGGCCTTCAAGGTCAGCGCGGTACCGTTTCACATGTGGACGCCCGACGCCTACGAAGGCGCGCCAACCCCGGCCACCAGCTTCATGGCCGTGGCCGTGAAGAGCGCGGCCTTTGCGGTGCTGCTGCGGGTGCTGGTCGTAGCCTTCGGCGATGCCCGGCTGATGAGCTGGGGCGCTGGTTGGCCGCCTGTGCTGGCCCTGATGGCAATCGTCACCATGACGAGCGCGAACGTGATCGCCGGTCGCCAGGACTCGGTGAAGCGCATGCTCGCGTATTCCTCGATCGCCCACGCCGGTTACGCGCTGGTCGGTGTCGTCGCTGCCATGCGCTCAGAAACGGGCGTGGCGAGCGTGCTCTTTTACATGATGGCCTACACCGTCTCGACGATCGGCGCTTTCGGCGCGCTGATCTTGTGCGGTCGTCGCGGCGCGGAAGCAGTCTCTTACGAAGACTTGGCCGGGGTCGGTCGCCGTCACCCGGCTGCCGCGTTTGCGTTCTCGTTCTTTCTGCTGTCGCTGGCCGGGGTTCCCCCGACCGCAGGTTTCTTCGGCAAATTCTACGTGTTCCAGGCTGCCATCGACGCCGAGCTTTACACGATCACGGTCATTGGCCTGTTGAACAGCATTTTGGGCGCGTACTACTACGTGCGCGTGCTCGTGTTCATGTACATGCGCGAGCCTGAGCCCGGTGCTCCGATCGCGACACCCATGAAGTCGGGCATGGTGGCGTCGGCCCTGGTCATCGCGGCGGCCTTCGTGATCGTCATCGGGCTGTTTCCCGATACCTTGCTGACCATGGCGCGGGCCGCGGGCCTGCGTTAAGCCAAGGCGCATGGGTCGAGGAATACCGTTCTGCCAGGCGGGCCTGCTGGGCGTCGCTGTGTTGGGTCTGGTGGCGTGCAGCAAGAAGGTCGATTCCGCGCCGACAGTCGCGGCCTCGGCCGCCGCTACGCCGAGCGTGTTCAAGCCGGCCGCCCCCGTGGCGTCCGGTTTGCCGGGTTCGCCAGAGGCGGTGAGCAAGACCGTGAACCCCGAGAACGAGCCGACCTACGCCGGCCCGACCGGCGGTATTCGCGGCGTCGTGATCGCCGTCGGCGACCCGGCGCCGGTCGCGACAGCGCACCTGGCGCAAATCAAAGGCGACTGCCCGGAGGCTCGCGAAACCTATGGCCATGTGTTTCGTGAGGGCATGCTGAGGAGCTTGGCTGACGTGCTGGTCGCCGTCACCGGTTACAGCGGTTACGTTCCCGCTACGGCGCCCAAAAAGACCGTTGGCGCGCGCGGCTGTGCGTTCAGCACACGAACCGTCGGGCTTACCTTCGGGCAGACGCTCGACGTCGTGAGCAAGGACCGCGAAGGCTACGTGCCCAACCTGCTGGGGAGCAAAATGCAGGCGCAGCTGTTGGCGTTGCCGGGCGGTGCGCCGTCCACGCTGTATCCGCCGCAGCCCGGTCACTACGTGCTGACCGACGACATCAAAGTGTTCATGCTGGCCGACGTCTTCGTGGTCAAGTACGCAACGCTCGACGTAACGAACTTGGACGGCCGTTACGAGATCAAGGGCATTCCGGTAGGGAAGGCGCGGATCAGCGCGCTCTTACCCAGCACGCAGGTCGTCGTCGAAAAGGACATCGAAATCAAAGCGGGCGAAACGCTGGAGATGCCGCTAGAGCTGCGCTTCGACGCCAAGGCCTACGCTGCGGCCGCTGCTGCCGGAGCTGCCGCAG
>JAYUYU010000205.1:0-2627 GCA_043752365.1 Myxococcales bacterium
CGAGGCGAGAGGGCTCTGAACGCTTGGACCTGATCGGATGAAGAGTGACGGGGCACCGGTTTTTTCGTATTCTTCCGCGCGTGAAGGGTCTTGGTCTGAGTAGAGGTGGGGTGGCAATTTGCTTGGCGCTGGCGTTGTTGGGCAGCCCTGCTCTTGCCCAGTCGGATTCGGTGAGGGCGGCTGCACGCGATCTGGGCGCGGAAGGTGTGGAGGCCTACCAAGCTGGAAACTACGCCGAGGCGAAAACCAAGCTGAATCGCGCGTTCGAGCTGTTGCGGGTGCCCACGCTCGGACTGTGGTCGGCTCGCGCCCTCGCCAAAACGGGCAAACTGCTGGAAGCTTCCGAGCGTTTCCTGCTCGTCACGCGACTCGACTCGAGTGGTGACGTGGCGGTTCAGAATCAAGCCAAGGCAGAAGCGGCAAGCGAGCGCGAAGCGCTACTGCCGAAGATCCCCAGCCTGACCATCGACGTCAAAGGTGAAAGCGCCGACGCAAAGTGCACGCTCGACGGGGCCCCGCTCCCGAGCGCCATGATGAACGTGCGCCAGCCGGCCAACCCAGGGCAGCACCGCATTGCGGTCAGAGACGGCGAAAAAGTCGTCGAGCGCGAGCTCACGCTCACCGAAGGACAGCGCCTCGTCGTCACACTCGACATGGCCGAAGGCAAGGTCGTGGCCAAGGCTACGGCGGTCGAAGCGAACGCGAGCGACGCTTCGGCTAGCCCTGCTGCCGCCAGTCCTGGCGTGGCGCCTGCTGGACCTGCGACTGCGCCGAAAGCAACGTCTAGCGGAACCCCGCGGCTTGCCTACGTCGGGTTTGCGGCCGCCAGTCTCGGCCTCGTCGTGGGCGGAAGCGCCGGAGTCGTGTCGCTGTCAAAGACCTCCAGGCTCGAGGATTCATGCCCCGCCAAAGCGTGCCCGCGCGAGCGTGAGGACGACCTCGACTCAGCGAAGCTCCTGGCCAACATCTCCAACGTCGGGTTCGGGGTGGCCATCATCGGCGCTGCGCTCGGCATTTATGGCCTGACGCTGCGGAGTGGTACCGAATCGGCGACGTCGGCGCGGGTTCGGATCAGACCGCTCGTGGGGCTCGGCTCCGTCGGCCTAGATGGGAGTTTCTGAGGCGTGAAGAACTCCCCCAAGGCATTCATCGCGGGCTGGGCGCTGGTCGCCACTGCCTGCCAGGTGGTAAGCGGGCTCTCCGATTACGAGGTCAAGGACTCCACGGGTCCGGCAAGCGGCGGGACAGCAGGAACGACGCACACGGCGGGTGGCGGCGCCTCCTCGGGCGGTGGTCAGGGCTCCGGAGTAGCGGGTAGCAGCGGCGCGGGCGGCAGGACGGGCGGCAGCGCGGGCAGCGAAACCGCCGGGCTCGGGGGTGAGCCCAGCGTCGTCGGCGGTGGCCCGGGTGACACCGGGTGCCCTCAGGGCACGGCCGATTGCGGCGGCGTGGCTGACGACTGCGAGACGGACATCATCAGCGACGACGCGAATTGCGGCGGCTGCGCTCACGACTGCCGGGGCGCGAACTGCTCCGCCGGAGTGTGCACCCCCGAGCACATCGCCGACGCGGTTTCCAATCCGGCGTTTATGCAAGTGAACAGCATGCGCGTGTTCTGGACCACCATCCCCGGCGTCGCCCCCGTCCCCCCCGTCGCAGCGGTCGAAAGCGTGGCGCTCGACGGAAGCACGCGCCGCGTTCACGCCATCGACGACTCACCGCGGGGCCTTGTCCTGGGCAGTCTGTATCTTTTCTGGACGGATCCCGATGGCCGGCTCTACCGAAGCAGCTACGACGGCGCCAACAACGGCAACCAGACCGTGGTCGCGACGTCGGCGGGCTTCTCGGGCTCCCCGTTCTTTTACTCGGGGGCGATCTACTGGAAGACGTCCGCGGCTATCTACAAGTTTCTCGAGGCGCAGACCGACACGACGCCAGATCCGCTCGTGAGCGGGCTTGATAATCCGCAAGATCCGAGCGTGCGGAACGGTTTCGTGTACTTCGTCAACGGCAGCCACCTTTCGCGAGCACCGGCGAGCGGCGGGCCTGTGGTGAAGGTCACGAGTGAAAGCTTCGACCTCGCAAACGGCCTTGTCGTGGATGACACTGACGTCTACGTGATGCAGTTTGGCAAGTTCAGCCGCGTCAAGATCGCCGACGGGGCCGTCAAGACTTTTGCGCTCGCCGGCAGCATCCCGTCCTGGACGGTGCAGGACGACGCCTACGTCTACTTCACCAACGCCGCCGCCGGGGACGTGTTGAGGTTCTCAAAACAGACCGAAGAGATCATCGTGCTGGTGAGGAACGGCGGCGCCCAGTACGGTCTCGCCATCGACGACACCCACGCATACTGGGGTGACTTCGAAGGCAAGTCGATCTGGCGTGTGCCCAAGTGACGATGCTCGCGTCGTGGCGACGGAGCCGCCCCCTTCACTTCTTAACGAGCTTGTTCAGCATTCGATGGAAGAAATGAGGCGCGATGCGTGAGGCGGCCTTGAGATCGCCACCTTCACCGATGGACGCTTCATACCGATCCTTCTTGAATGCCTGCACCAACTTCTCGGCAACTCGTGCTGGTGCGATACCCCGCTTCTCGGCCTGCTTGCGCGATTGGTCCCCCCGATGGA
>JAYUYU010000206.1:0-2624 GCA_043752365.1 Myxococcales bacterium
CCGCGCTTGCCCTTGCGTCGCTCTGGCGCGGTTTCCTCGATGTGCTCGAGCGCGGTGGCGATGCCGAAATCCAAGACGCGGGCCACGCCGTCGGCCCCGACCAGCACGTTGGGCGGCGAAACGTCGCGGTGCACCAGTGAGAGCGAGCGGCCTTTTTCGTCCACGGCGTCGTGAATGGCCGCCAAGCCTTGCAGCATGTCGAGCACGATGCTCACGCCGATCGGCAGCGCCAGCTGCTCTTTCTTTTCCTTGGCTTGCGAACGACACAACGTGCTCAGCGCTTCGCCGTGCACGTAGTCGAGCACCAACAGCACGTCGCCCTTGGTCGCGACGACGTCGAGCGTGGCAGCGACGTTGGGGTGCCTGACGCGCGCCGCCAGCCGCGCTTCCTTCAGCAGCATCTCGGTAAATTCTTGGTTTTGCACCAGGTGCGGCAGCAGGCGCTTCACCGCGACCACGCGCGCAAAACCACCGGCGCCGTCCAGCCGCCCGAAGTGCACGGTGGCCATGCCGCCAGCTGCGAACTGCTCGAACAGCGCGTAGCGGCCTACCGTGTTCGTTGGGCCGCGCTCGGAGATGGGCCCGTCGACGTGACTGATCTGCTTCTCGCGTGGCGCGGAAGCGTGACCGTCCCCAGCGGGGGCGTCTTCGGCAAGCTCCTGGTCCGTGTTCGTCTGCGTCTCCGTCTGACGAGGAGGCATGGCCGCCTCGGTCCCGCCCCATTCATGTTCGGAAGGCAGCTTAGCCATCTCTGGAACCAGCAGGTTCATGAGATCTTCGGTGATGGGGGTGTCGGGCAATTCCGCTGCGGGCGGAGGCGGAATCGTGCCGTCGACCGCAATCATTTTGCCGCAAGCGCGGCACGCAATCTTGACGACTTTCCCACGGATTCTCCCGTCGTAGATGTCCGCTGAGACCGTTCGGCGGCTCCCGCACGACTGACAGACGACCGAGAAACCCATCGCTGGGGGGACCTTACCGCAGAAATTGCTCCGTACCGCATCTTGGGTAGGCCTAGTCCGCGGCCCAGCTGGGCCGCACCGCCCCCAAGGAAACCGGGCCTCACCCCGAAAAGAAGACCAGATTTCACAGGGAGATCTGGAGATCGGGAGTCGTGCGAGTTTTTTGTGCTCGAGACTGGCGCCACCGCCCGGTGACTGTGCATCCGCCGGGTGCCGCTATCCGGCTCGAAACCCAGAAATTCTCGCCTCGCACGGCTCCCGATCTCCCGATCTCCCTGTGAAAATTCTCGAGACCCAAGGCGACTGATGAGTGTAGCCGGCGGTTTGGTGGCTAGTTCAGTTGGATGAAATCGTGGCGCCAGAGTCGGCTTGGAGCTCGAGCGACGCGCCCTGGGGCACGCCGACCGTAAGCTTTTCCGTGGCCTAGCTGGTGTCCCAGCTCCCGTGCTGGCAGCCAGACTGCTTGATTCTGGCGCCGTTGATGAACAGCAATAAACCTTGCTCGCTTGCCTAGAGTGCGGAAGAACCCGGCTCGCCTTCGAAGCGAGCAACAGTGAGCACCGATAATCAGGCCGAACGGCGCGCGCTCCTGCCCATCTTCTTGATTGTGCTCGTCGACATCCTGGGCATGACGATCATTTTGCCGCTCTTGCCGTTTTACGCGCAAGAGTTCGGCGCGTCGCCGCGGCAGATTGGCTTGTTGGTGGCGACCTACGCGGTCTGCCAGCTCGTGTCCGGGCCGCTCTTGGGCCAACTGGCAGATCGCATGGGGCGAAAGCCGCTCTTGCTCGTCAGCCAACTGGGCACGTTAATCGGATTTATCGTGCTGGGGGGCGCGACCTCGTTAACTACCGTGTTCGTTTCGCGTGCCATCGACGGCATCACGGCCGGCAACCTCTCGCTCGCGCAGGCGTACGTCTCCGATGTAACGGCCAAAGAGAACCGAGCCAAGGCTTTCGGCATCATCGGCATCGCGTTCGGCATTGGCTTCCTCGTGGGTCCGGCTATCTCGGGCTACCTGTCGCAGTTCGGCCACCGTTATCCAATCTATGCGGCGCAAGGCTTGTCGGCGCTCAGCATCGTGGCCACGACGGTGCTGTTGCCGCGCGCCAAGCCGCAATTGCAAGAGGGGCCGGTGGGCCCTGGCGGCCGGCGCTTGAGCCTGCTGTCTTGGCGGCGCTACGCGGAGTATTTCGCGCGGCCAGAGCTGGCCACGCTGCTGTATCAATTTTTCGCATTCGCGTTCGCATTCGCGGCCTTCACGAGCGGGTTCGCGCTGTTCGCCGAGCGCCGGCTGTCGTGGCACGGCGAGCCGTTCGGCGCCAAGCACGTTGGCTACGTGTTCGCCTACGCCGGCTTTCTAGGCATCATTTTTCAGGGCGGTCTGGTGGGGCGGCTGGTCAAGCGCTTTGGTGAGGTGAAGCTAACGCGCGCCGGCTTCGCTAGCTTCAGCGCCAGCTATGCCATCCTGGCGTTCGTGCATCGGGTGCCGGAGCTACTGGGCAGCGCCACGCTATCGTCGTTCGGACAGGCTTCGCTTCGCCCCGCGCTCACGGCGCAGATCACGCAGAACAGCCGCAGCGACGAGCAGGGGGTGGTGCTCGGCATCACGCAGTCGCTGACGTCGGTGGCGCAAATCATCGCCCCGATTTTGACGGGCTT
>JAYUYU010000207.1:0-2621 GCA_043752365.1 Myxococcales bacterium
GCCAGGCCTTTGTCGCTCAGCGGAGCGAGCGTGATGCCGGACACGCCTTGTGCGGTGAACGACTGCACGACGTCGATCTGCGCCTTCAGGTCGTCGTCCTTGATCGGGCCCTTCCACAGCACTTCGACCCCGAGCTCTTTGCCGGCCTTAACCGCGCCGGCGTGAATGGCCTTCCAAAACTCAGCCGAAGCTCCCTTTGGAATCACCGCTATCCTGGTCCCGCCCCGTTCGCGCTGACACGAGCCAAGCAGGCACGACAGTGCCAGGCACAGGACGGTCAGCAGTCGAGGTGCGGCTCGCTCGTAATGGCGTGGCATGTAGCCCCGCAGAGCAATTGCAGTGCCAGCATGGATCCGAGCTTCCCCGATCGGGCGGGGCGCGGTGGCGTTACCTTTCGTAGCGTCCCGGGGGGATCTGACTCGGCGATTCGGGTCGAATCGTAACGTCGCGTTTCAGTTGCTCAGGCCGGTCCGAGGTACCTGACGTTCACTTGGCGCCGAGCAAGTCGCGCAGCGCGCTCTCTACGAAGGCGGTATCTCGCGGGATCCGCTCTGGACCGCCTGCGATGTGACCAAACTTCGACTCGAGGACTCTGAGCTCCGCGCGCGGCATGAGCTGTACCTCCAAACGGCTATCATCGGCCGGAAAATACAGATCCGTGCTGCAAGGCATGATGATAGCGCGGGCTTCTATGGCCGCCAGCGCGCGGGGCAAGTCGCCGCCGTAAAGTGGATTGTCGGAAATATCCGCGCGTTGCCAGCTGCTGAGCACGCACAACAGGTCATTGGCGTCGTAGGCTTGGTGCTCGCGCGCCCAAGCGCTGAGCAGCGCCTGCGGCGAAGCGTGGCCTAGTTGCTCGTACAGCCGTTCGCGAAAGAAGGCTTGGCTGTGGGCCCAGCCCGCGTGCACCCGGCCGAAAGCGGCTAGGCCCCGCAACGGCGGTTCACGGTAATTGCCGGCGTCGAAAGTCGAGTCGGCTTCGAGCGCCGCCTTCACGCCTTCCAAAAATACCCAATTGTGGGACGCCGTGCGGGCCGAACCGCACACCGCCAACAGTCGCTCGACGCGCTCCGGAAAGAGCGCAGCGTGGTGATACGCCTGCTGCGCGCCCATCGACCAGCCGAAAGCCAAGGCCAGCCGCTCCACCCCCAGGTGCTCGAGCAGCCGCCATTGTGCGGACACGTTGTCGAGCAAGCTGATGTGCGGGAACACGGCCGCGCCCTGCGTCACGTGGTTGCTGGGCGACGATGACACGCCGTTGCCCAACAAATTGACGATTACGATGAAATGGCGAGCTGGATCGAGCGCGCGCCCGGGGCCGACCACGGCCAGGTTTTCGCGGTGCGTCCCGGTGTAGTACGTGGGGAACAGCACCGCGTTGTCCCCGCTAGGGCTCAGCGTTCCGCAGGTTACGAAGGCGAGCTTGGCGTCTTGCAAGACGTGGCCCGACTGCAGAGTCAGGTCTCCCAACCGAAAGAGCTCGAGCCTTTCCTGCATTCGCTTGCTTGAATAACATCGTCTCGGGCCCCGCCGTTGCTCCCGTTTCGCACCAGCTGCTCATTTAGGCTGTTTCAGGCCCTGTGTTGCGCTTTTGGGCCGGCTGCCACTCAGGCGTTTTTCAACGCTGCCAGGGCTTCTTCGATCACCCGGCGGTCGGCGCGGTCTTTCTCACGCAGGCCTTCCTTGGTGAGAAGCAGCCCGGCAAGGCCCAGAATCGGCACCTTTATGCCGTCGAAGTCACGCTCTTCGACGTACGGCGCTAGCTCTTGGTATTTGTGACCACAGGCCGCGGGCATGACGTCGATGGCGAACTCGTCGTTGATGCGTATCGCGTATTCGCCTTCGCGTTGAAAGAGGTCGTCTTGTCCTGCCAGCTCGCGACACGCGCCGTCCGGAAGCTGACTCAGCGCTGCAATCCAGCGCCGCGTGTTGTCAGGTGCCGGATCGACGAGAATGTCGAGGTCTTCGGAAAAGCGGTTGTAGCCGTGCGCCGCGATGGCGTAATCGCCGATTAACGCATAGCGGGCGCCCTCGGCATTCAATGCTCGGGCGACGAGCTTGAGATCGCCCCAGGTCGCGGGGCGCGTGAAGTCGGTCACGGGTCGAATTGACTAGCGTTCGCTCTGCTTGGCGACGATAGCTTCGGTTTGCCAGCGATCGCGATCGCGATTGGCTTCTTCGTGGCTCTTGTAGTGAAATACGCCCTTCGGCGTGCGGGTCTTGTATTGAGCCATTTGCGTCATGGCTGCGCGTGCGCGCTCACTGGGTAGCTCGCCCGCAGGTGGCGGCGAGCGGCGACCGACTACGCGCATGGTCTGGGCCATGGTTTTCAGCCTAGCATGGCCGCCGGCTAGGCGGGCGGCGCGTGACAGGTGCAGTCGCGGCAGTTGTCGTCGGCGCAGCTACCGCAGCAGCGTTTGACCTGCAGCTTCAGCGCCTCGCGAGCTCGAAACACGCGCACACCGGCGTTGCTGGCGCTGATGCCGGCGGCAGCGGCGAAGTCTTTTACGGCCACGCCCTCGACCTCGACAGCCTGCAGCGCGGCCGCGTACTCGGGCTTCAAGTTGGCGGCCAAGCCCTTCACACACTGGCAAACGGCGGCGTAAATCTCGGGCTCGGTT
>JAYUYU010000208.1:0-16118 GCA_043752365.1 Myxococcales bacterium
AAAACGAAGGACGGCGCGCTGCGCCTGAAGACCGACCCGCTTGCTCGCGAAATGGAGCATCCCCCCGCCACCGCCTCGCGCGTCAGCGTCTCGACGCACGCGTGGCGCGACGAAAGTTGGATGAAGTCGCGCATCGGCAAAGACATTCAGCGCGAGCCGGTCAACATTTACGAAGTGCACCTGGGCTCGTGGGCGCGCGTGCCCGAGGAGGGCAATCGCTGGCTTTCTTACCGTGAAATCGCCCCACGGCTGGTCGAGCACTGCTTGCGGCTCGGCTTCACGCACATCGAGCTGATGCCGATCGCGGAGCACGCGTTTTACCCCTCCTGGGGTTATCAGGTCACCGGCTACTTTGCGCCCACGGTGCGCTTCGGCACGCCGGACGATTTCCGCTATTTCGTCGACTACTGCCACCAACACGGCCTCGGCGTCATTTTGGATTGGGTACCCGCGCACTTCCCGAAGGACGACTTTTCGCTGCGTCGCTTCGACGGCAGCGCGCTGTACGAGCATGAAGACGCGCGCCGAGGCGAGCACCCCGACTGGGGCACGCTCATCTTCAACTTTGGTCGGCTCGAGGTGCGAAATTTCCTGGTGGCCAACGCGCTGTACTGGCTGCAAGAGTTTCACATCGACGGCCTGCGCGTCGACGCGGTCGCGTCGATGCTGTACCTCGACTACAGCCGCAAAGACGGCGAGTGGGTGCCAAACCCTTACGGCGGTCGCGAGAACATCGACGCCATCGAATTTTTGCGCATGTGCAACGCCGTCATTCGGCAAGACGCCCCGCACGCCTTCACCATCGCGGAAGAGTCTACGGCTTGGGGCGGCATTACGCGCGCACCGGACGAGGGCGGCCTTGGCTTCCACTTCAAGTGGAACATGGGCTGGATGCACGACACGCTCGGCTTCTTTCAAAAGGAGCCGGTGCATCGCAAATTCCATGTCGACCAGCTGACGTTCTCGATGTTGTACGAGTACACCGAGAAGTTCATCAACAGCATCTCTCACGACGAGGTGGTGCACGGCAAAGGCTCCGTCATCGACAAAATGCCGGGCGATTTTTGGCAAAAACTCGCCAATTTGCGGCTTTTGATCGCGTACCAGTTCACGCGCCCCGGCAAGCAACTCATGTTCATGGGCACCGAGTTCGCCCAGCACAACGAGTGGAACCACGACGCCAGCTTGGACTGGCACATTGCGGAGCACCCGCAGCGCAAGGGGCTGCAAGACTTCATCGCCGAGCTGGCCAAGCTGTACAAAGCGACGCCCGCCCTGTGGCGCGGGGACCCGACCAGCGAAGGCTTCGAGTGGATCGACTGCACGGATCGCGAGAACACCGTGCTGACGTTCATGCGTAAGGACGGCGCCGACTACGTGATCGTGGTCTTGAACTTCACGCCCGTACCGCGCGACAACTATCGCATCGGCGTACCCACCGCCGGGCGCTACGTTGAAAAGCTCTCAAGCGACGACGTTCGCTTCGGCGGCAGCGAGTACGTCACGACTACCGTGATCGAAACGGATCCGATTGCGGTGCACGGTCGCCAAAACTCGATCAAGCTGCAGCTGCCGCCGCTCGGTTGTCTGATTCTCGCACCGATGCGCTAGTTTCGGTGGGGGGGCTGCAGCTTGGTGACCCGGCCCAGACAGGGAGCCCCGTTCCGACCACTTCGGTCCGAGTAGCCCATGCTCGCCCGGAACGCGTACCAACTCAGCGTCGAAGCCTCGAACGCCGAAGAGCGTTCCCCCACTCGAGATCGATGTCGCAATTGCGACATGGTTTTCTCAATGATTTCGCCACGAAAATTTGCTGGCATGACGTTGTCCGAATCGCGACTGGGTTTGATGGTTCGCTCGGCTATGTCGCGTTTGCGACAACGTCAGCGTGCGTTCGTGGGGTGCCGAAATCATTGAGAAAACAATGTCGCAACTGCGACGTTGTTCGGGGCCGCGCAGACCCTTCGGCTGAGAGCTTGAAAGATTCGGCGCGCTTGATTCGGGTGGCCGTTGCACCGCGGCGCGTCAGCGCGTCTTGCTCAGCACTCGAGCGTAGATGTCGCGGCCGGCGCTCAAGTCGTAAGCCTGGGCCAGGAGTCGAGGTGGCCGACGCCGGGGTCGAAGGCTCGAGTCGTTCAATGACGCTGCGCTACTTGCCGGTGGCTAGCCAGATGCCTTGGTCGGGGCCATAGGGGATGGTGTAGAGCAGGTAGTCGGAAGTGACGAGGTAGTCGGACACGCCGTGGTCGACGACGGCTTTGAAGCGGAGCTCGGCGTTTTCGTAGGTGAGGCGACCGGTGCTGGTGGCGGCATCGTAGTTGGCCAAAAAGGCGGTGCCCGGAATGAGCGCACCGAGCGAAACCACGGTGTAGATGCCAACGCTCGGCGCGACTTCTTGCAGCGCGGGGGCGCTGAAGGGCGCGTTGGGCGGGGTGCTGGCGAGCGCGTCGAGGCTGCCGGCGAAGCGGGAGAGGCGGCCGCTGTCGCCTTGCCAATCGTGAAAGAGCACCGTCCATTCCTGGCTGGCGTCCGTGAACTCGAAGGGTGCATCGGGCACGTGCTTGGCGACGATGGTGAGGCGATCACCGGAAACGGCGGCCACGCTGCCGGAGCTGCCGTCCCAATCCACGAGCATTCGGTCCGCGCGCGTGTACACGCCGTGAGCTAGGGTTCGCAGCTCACCTCCGGCATCGAAGTACACGTAGTCTCCCACTCCTTCCGCGACATTTACGAGCGCGTAGCCATAGGGTGTTGGGCCGGAGTCGATCAGGTTCGAATAGGTCAGCGTCGCGTTTTCGCCGATCACTTGCTCGACGCCTTGCGGATTGCGCACCACGAAAGTGCCGGCCGAGGCGTCGTTGCGCAGAAACAGGAACCAGAACGGATCGTCGATCGGGCTCTGGCCCGCGCTGCCACGCGCCGGGAGCAGCCTGAGGTTGCGCGGATCGGCGTCCAGCTTGAGATCGTAGAGGGTGCCCGACGGCTCGTGCAGAGCGCGCAGGCGCGCTTTCGCACATGGAGCGTGGAAAGTCGCCCAAGTGTCGTCGCGCATGCCGAGATTGCAGGCGTCCGCCACGACTAGCTCGTCCAGCGTCGTCGCGTTGCCGGGGCCGGCGGACAGGCGGCGGAGTCCGGTGGCGTCCAGGTAGAGCGCGCCCTTGTTCGTCTTGAGCACGTTGCTCACACTCTCGCCGAAGCTGCCCTGGCTCCGCCACTCGCCGTCGAAAACCTGCAGGCGGCCCGCTGTCAAAACGAGCGTGCGGCCAGAAAATGCGCGAGTTGTGACGTTGGTCACGGCGGACGCCAGCGTGGTGCGCTCGTCCTTTTCGGGGGCCACCTCGAGCAAGTCGCCCCCGGCCCAGACGATGACGCTATGCTCCGTCTCGCCGATGGGAAGCCGCGCGTCCTCAAGCTCGAGAGCGAAAGTTCTACAAGACGTGTCGGCGAAGCGCAGCGTCCCTTGCGCGACGTTGTCGTGAAAGTAAGCTATCCCAGCTTCGGTACGGTTTGGGTTTCGGCTGGCCACGTAGCGGCCGACGTGTGGGACTTCGCATGGCTTGGGGTTCGCAAAACGCATGATGAACAGCGACGTGTCGCTCTGTGTGGAGCGAGCGAGCACACTCAGCTCTCGTCCCGCAGCTAGAGCGAGGCTCTGGTACCCGCCGCTCACCAAACGAAGCGCAGGCGTGGACAGATGCGTGCTCTGCTCGGGGAACAGGGAGCTACCCGCATCTTGAAACCCCTGCACGACATCGCAGCCCAGCATGCTGGGTACCAGGAGCCACGCCATCGTCCAACGCTTCGTGTTCGGTCCTGCCACGCGCTCCTCGCCCTTGCCTTGTTATTTGCGCCACGGGCGCTACTTGCGCAACCGGCCGCGGATGAGACCTCGAAGGGCATCGTGCCGCCGCGGGCAGTTTCGGTCGAAATTTCCTATCCAAAAGGCGCGACCGGCAGCGGCATCGTCGTGCTCGAGCTCACGGTGGATGCCTCAGGCGGCGTCGTGGACGCCCTGCTCGTGCCGGGTGCCCCCGTGGACGACGCCCTCGTAACCGCGGCCCTTGAGCAAGCCAGAGCCTTTCGTTTCGAGCCCGCCTTGCGCGATGGGCGTGCCGTGGCGGCGCGGATTCGCTTCACGCTGGACTTCAAGCCTCCGGAGCCGGAGCCGGAGCGCGAACCAAGCCCCAAGGCCGCACGTAAGGCCCCCCGGCAGGCGCCGCGTCCGCGCTCGTCGGAACCCGCTGGCGGTGCCGTCGAAGTGACCGTGCAGGGTGAGCGACGCCGAGCGGGCTCCGTGTCCCTTCGGCAAGAGGACGCGCGGCTCATGCCTGGCAGCTTTGGCGATCCTTTGCGTGCCATCGAGGCACAGCCCGGTGTCGTGCCGATCGTGTCGGGACTCCCTACCTTCTTCATTCGCGGCGCGCCACCCGCGAACGTAGGGTTTTTCTTCGACGGAATCGAGATGCCGATTCTCTACCACGCCTTCTTCGGTCCCTCCGTCGTCCACCCGAGCTTCATCGACCGTGTCGACTTCTACCCGGGCGCGGCCCCGGCTTCGCACGGTCGCTTCGCGGGGCCGATCGTGTCAGTCGCCGCCAGTCCCTTCTCTACGGAGCCGCATGCCAGTGCCAGCGTGCGAGCGATCGACGCTGGGGCCTACGCGGAGAGCGGCTCGACGCTTCAAAGTTGCGAGGTCGGGAGCAAGCGCGAGTGTCCTCCGGCCGCCGTTCGCGCCGCAATGCGCTACTCCTACGCGGGCCTCGTGCTCTCGTTACTCAGCGACGCAGAGCTTCGTTACTGGGACTATCAGGCGCAGGGAAAGATGCCGCTCGGACCGAACGACAGCTTGGGTGTGCTGGCTTTTGGCGCGTACGACTTATTTCGCGCGCCACAAGCCTCCACCAATAGCGGGGCCGCTATCAACTTTCACCGCGTGGACCTGCGCTGGGATCATCGGCTCGGCTCGCAGGGTCGGTTCCGTCTCGCACTCACCGCCGGAAGCGATCGCTCGGCCGGAGTAAGCGACAATGCGAGCGTGGTGAAGGACCAGTCACTGCGACTCCGCGGCGAGCTGGACCGACGTTATTCGTCGCGCGTCGTGCTGCACGCCGGGCTCGATGCGCGCGTCGACCGCTTTGGCTTGGAAACCAGCCCGCGCCGCCTGGACTTTCCGGACTACTCGACGCTCTTTCCCACGCGCACGGACGCAGTCTCCGGCGGCTACCTGGTGCTCGAGCTCACGCCCGTGCCGGGCATCGCAGTCACTCCAAGCCTGCGCGCCGACGTGTATTCGTCGCGGGGGGTACAGGCGCTCGGCGTGGACCCGCGCGTGTCTGCCAGCTTTCAAATCAGTCGGGCGCTACGCTTCGAGCACGCGCTGGGAATCCAACATCAGCGTCCGAATTTCGCGGCGCAAGTTCCGGGCGCGCAGGTAGCCGACTTGAGCGGAGGTTTGCAGTGGGCGCTGCTGGCCAGCTCCGGCGTTCGCTACCAGCTGCCCGCGGACATCAACGCTGGTGTTACGCTATTTCGGTCGGGCTATTTCAATGCGCTCGATCCGATCGGGTCGGGCCGTGATTTCACGATCGATCGCACCAGTATCGATCGCAGGTCGACCATCTCCGCGGTGGGGCTCGAAGTCGCCCTGTCACGTCCGCTGTCCAAGCGCCTCGGTGGCTTTCTTTCCTACACCTTGTCCCGCTCCAGCGTTTCACTGGACCAAACCCGCTCGCCCTCCGGGTTCGACCGCACGCACGTCGTGCAAGCCGGCTTCAGCTACCAGCTGCCCAGTCGCGTTCGGCTCGGTGCGCGCGGCGTCTTCTACACCGGCATTCCCGAGCTCAACCTGGAAGGTTCCCCCCACTTCGACGGCGCACGGCGCGGCAGCCCTTTCTTCCGCCTCGACCTGCGCGCCGAAAAGCGCTTCATCATCGGTCGTCGTGGCTACCTCGACCTCGTCGCAGAAATTCTGAACGCCACTTCCACCCGCGAGGTCGTCCGCCTCGACTGCGGCGAGATTTGCCGAGAACGCACCTCAGGCCCCATCGTGCTGCCTAGCGTCGGAATCGAAGCGGGCTTTTGAGGCGAAGCTCCAGCTGCAGTGCGACCGCGTGGCGGGCGGTCCGACTTGCGCCCGACTTCGCGCCGCGAGATAAGCTAGCCATGCGCAGCGTAGGGTTTGGGGCTGTGCTTTTTACCGCCGTCGGCGCGGTCGCGGCGGCTTGCGGCAGCGACGACGGAAAGCGAAAAGTTTTCGAAGGCGTCGCGGGCGCAGCCGGTCACGCTGAGGAGCGCTCTGGCGCGGCTCCGGGCGGCTCGCCAACCAGCCCGGAAGGCGGCGGCGCAGGTGCAACAGGCTCCGAGCCCGACGCAGGCGGCGCCGCGGGCAGCGCGACCAGCATTGGCGGCGACGACGGCAGCGGCGGTGCTGTGCAAAGCTCCTTCACCCTAAAAGCACCGCGGGTCGCACTGGGCGGCACTCACTCGTGCGCGCTCGCCCTCGACGACACCGTGTTCTGCTGGGGCCGCGGCGATCACGGCGAGCTGGGCGATGGTGCCTTTTACGACGCCCCGCCAAACGGCCTGGCCGCGCCTGTCGCGGTATCGGGGCTCGTCGGCGCGACTGCCATCACGTCCGGGCTCTATCACTCGTGCGCGCTGCTCGCGGCCGACGACAGCATCGTTTGCTGGGGTGGAGGCAACGACGGGCAGCTGGGCGACGACGTTTTTCACACCCAAGACGCGGGCGTCGCTGCGCCACAAGCGGTAGCGCTGGACGATGTCGCTCAGGTGGCGGCCGGCGGCAATCACACCTGCGCTTTGCTGGGCGATGGCACGGTGCAGTGTTGGGGCGACAACCTGTTCGGGCAGCTTGGTGACGGCAGCCAGAACAAGAGCGCGACGCCGTTGGTCGTGCCGGGACTGAGTGACGTGGTCCGATTGGCGGTCGGTAAGTTTCAAAGCTGTGCTCTCATGGCAGCTGGCACCGTGCAGTGCTGGGGCTCCGGCGGCGTCAACGCGCAAGCTGGCACCAGCATCAGCCTTCTCGTGCCGACGCCTATCGACGGCGTCGTCGGCGCCACGGCTCTCGCGGCTGGCAACGATTTTACCTGCGCCCTGGTCGCTGGGGGCGCCGTGCAATGCTGGGGCGAAGGCGACGTTGGCCAGCTTGGCAACGGCTTGGAGAATGACTCGAATACGACTCCAGTCAGCGTGCCTGGCTTGAGCGGTATCGTGCAGCTCAGCGCGGGCGGCCGGCATGCGTGTGCGCTGGGGGGCGACCAATCAGTGTGGTGCTGGGGCGACGGCGAATTCGGCCAGCTAGGCGACGGCGTCTTCCACAATGGCTTCCCGTACTATGTCCCGCAGGCCGTATCGGCCCAGGTTTTGACCGACGTCGTAGAGGTCGCGTGCGGCGAGACACACACTTGCGTGCGCAACGGCCAAGACCAAATTGTATGCGTTGGTAGCGGCAGTTACGGCCAGCTAGGCGACGGCGTGTTTCGCAGCACGCCGCCGTTCGGTTCAACTAGCCCGGTCAGGGCGCTCGATCTGTAGCCGCAAGCGCTCGGCGGCTCACAGGCTACGGCCCGAGCACGGACGTCGGCAGCTACCGCCAAAACTCCACGTGAACGCGCACGCTGCCCAGGGGCCAAACGTGGTGAGGTTGCTCGGGCTCGACTAGGCCTGCCTGGCCGGGTCCCAGCCGATGAACGCGGCCGCGCACGTGGTAATCGAGCGCGCCGGCCTCGACCGCGATGCGCGCCCAGGTTCCGGCTTTCGTACGGTGCTCGGCGCGCAGGGCGGCTGGCAGTGTTTCTTCGCTGAACGTGGCCGTGCGCTTGTACTCGCTGGCGCCCGGGGGCATGGCGATTTGGTCGCACAGTGGGCAGTCGATAGCTTCGCCGAGCTTCTGTTGCCGGCCGTCGTCGGTCATGACCCACGGGCGCAGCTCCCACGGGGGGCGGTGTCGCATGTGCTGCGCGTGCCCGCACTCGAGCTCTGCGACCCAGTCGCCTTGGTCATCTCGATGAAAGCCGCTGAGCGTGGTCTGCATCGCGCCTGCAGCATGCCACGTTGCAAACACGTGTGCGACGCTTACACGTGTGGGGACTGAGCGTGGTTTGCGGCCCAGCTGGGCCCGCAGCTGGCCTTTTCCGTCGCTCGGACCATGCTTTTTGCGCAGTTGGGTCGGCCGGGGTAACACCCAGGCATGAACTTAGCGGAGCTGTTGGCGACCCGTGGCGCGGACATCTTGGCGCGGTGGAAGCTGCAGGTGAGCGGCCCGCTGCATCCCGAGGCGATGCCGCACCCGCAGCTCATCGATCATCTACCGGCCTTCTTGGACGAGATCGCTCAGGCGCTGCGCGACCGGGAGGGCCCGGAAGAGAGTCGGGTTGCCGCCGAGCACGGCGAACAACGGCTTGGCTTGGGCTTCAGCTTGGACGGTGTGGTGCGCGAGTACGGTGCGTTGCGTGACGCCATTTTGGAGGTAGCTCGGGAAGAGCAGCTCAGCGTGCGCGAGTCGGAGGAGGACGTGCTGTTCGACTGCATCATTACCGGTATCGCGGAGGCCGTGTCGGAGTACCAACGCCAACGCGACGCCGAGCTGCAACGGCACATGAACGAGCATTTTGCGTTCATTGCTCACGAGCTACGCAATCCGCTCGGCTCGGCGCTGGCCGCCATCGGCATGCTCGAGCGCAACGGGCAGCTGAACACGTCGGAGCGCTTCGCTCAGGTGCTCACTCGTGGTTTGACGCGCATGCAAGAGCTGATTGACAGCACCCTGCGTACGGCACAGTTGGCGACCGCCCTTCACGTGCAACGCGAGCCAGTGACGTTGGCCGCCCTGCTCGAGGACATGGAAATGTCAGCTACAGCTAGCGCAGAAGAGCGTCACGTCACGTTGACGTTTGAGGTCGAGGACGACGTGACCATCCACGTCGATCAACGCTTGGTTCGCTCGGCGCTCACCAACTTGGTTCGCAACGCCGTCAAGTTCAGCCATGCGGGCGGCGCGGTCGTGGTGCGCGCCCGTGGCGGCAGCGACCGGGTGCTGATCGAGGTCGAGGACACGTGCGGAGGCTTGCCGCCGGGCTTCGTGCATCAGGCGTTCGCGCCGTTCGCGCAGCTCGGGGCCGATCGCAGCGGCTTCGGGTTGGGGCTGGCCATTGCCAAGCAAGCCGCCGACGCGCACCAGGGTGTGATTCGCGTGCAAGACCTGCCCGGCAAGGGCTGCATCTTCGTGCTCGAGCTGCCGGTAGCGTTGCCGGCCTAGGGCCCCCGTTCCGGCCGCGCGGGCTCAGTTCTCGTCTTTGGTCTCGGCTTTTACTTTGTCGCCGGCCTCTTCCAATTTGTCGCCGGTCTTCTCAACGGCCTTCTCGGTCGCCTCCTTGGTGTCCGAGGCGGCTTCGTCGACCGATTCGCCGGCGTTCTCGACCGGGCCTTCGGCGGGCTCTTTGCTGCCTCCGCAAGCAACGAACAGGGGCAGGCTGATCAAGACGCTGGCGAGGAGCTTCGGATATTGCATGCGCGCCTCTCAGCACGTGCTGTGCCAAGCAAACGGGGTTTGAAGCGCGACAAAGCGCCGCTTTATCGGGACATTGTGGCCAACGTGGTGTCCCGGCGTGGCAAAAGTGCTGCGAGTCCGGTTAGCTATTTGGCAACCAGGCCGGGGCTGGTAACGAAACTCGACGGAGCACTTCGGCTCGAGTGCAGGCTGGCGGACATGCAAGCCGCGTTGCGCTTGGTTTCGGTGTTACTGGCGCTGTCGTGCGCGCGCGCGCCCGGCACGGCTTCCAACACTTCAGCGGCTTTTGCAACTGGAACGCCTAGCCCCGGCAAGGTGAGCGCGCATGCGCACGACTTGCTGTTTACCGGCATGTGCGACGCGTCCGCTGCGGTGGCGCTGGATGCTCATACGTTCGTTGTCGCGGACGACGAAGACAATGTGTTGCGCGCCTACGACGTGCAGCGCCCGGGCCCGCCGCTTTGGTCGGTGGATGTGTCCTCGGCCATCGGCTTATCGCCGCGGGCCGGCAAGGGTCCGCCCGAAATCGATATCGAGGCGGCAACCCGCGTGGGCTCGCTGGCGTTTTGGTTGACGTCGCACGGCCGAAATTCGAAGGCCAAGTTCAAGCCCGAGCGACTGAAACTGTTCGCCACGACTTTACCTGTGGCCGGCGAGCCCATCGCGGTCGCCGGGCGCGCCTACGAACATTTGCTCGACGATTTACTGGCGGAGCCGCGGCTGGCTCGCTTTGGTTTGGAGCAAGCCGCCGGGTTGGCTCCCAAAGCTGCTGGTGGCTTGAGTCTGGAGGGCATGACGGCGCGTCCCGAGGGCGGTGTTTGGATCGGGTTTCGCAACCCCATTCCCAATGGCTCGGCGTTGTTGGTGCCGCTGTTGAACCCGGAGCGGGTCATTTACGGCGCGCCCAGCTAGGCGAGCCACGCTTGCTCGACTTCGCTGGCCTCGGCGTGCGCGCCATTTCGCACCTCGACGGGCGCTACCTGGTGTTGGCTGGGCACTACGACGCTCGCCCGGGTGCTCGGCTCTATACATGGGACGGCGGGCTTGCGCTGACGGAACGCACTCAACGCGCGCTCGACGGCTTGTCCCCTGAAGGCTTTTTCACCCCGAAAAGCGGCAAAGTTCTGGTGCTGAGCGACGACGGTAGCGTCAACATCGACGGCGTCCCGTGCAAGCGCTTGAAGGACGCCACGAAGAAGCGCTACCGCGCCCGTTGGATAGACCGCTGACGTCAGCCACTGAAGCGGTACGTCACGGCTGTCGCCGCTCATGGCTAATCCGGAGCGGCAAGTCCACCACGAAGCGCGCGCCGCGTGCGTATTCGGTGTCGAGCGTGATGTTGCCGCCGGCTGCTTCGACCAGCCCGCGGCACACGGCCAACCCCAGCCCGGTGCCCTTGCCGACGTCTTTGGTGGTGACGAAGGGCTCGAACAGCTGCGCTTGCACGCGCGGGTCGACGCCGGGGCCATCGTCTTCGACCAACAGCCGTACGCCACCGCTGCTGCGCTCGGCGGCGATGCGCACGTTGCCGCCCGCTCCGACGGCGTCGGCGGCGTTCATGACCAGGTTCAAAATCACCTGCATGAGCTGCTCGTGGCCCAGTGAGACGGCTGGCAAGCCCGGGCTCACCTCCAGCTTCAGAGAAATGTCTTGTAGGCTGCGCTGGGGGGAGACGAGCGACGCGGTGTCGCGCGCGGCGGTTTCGACGTCGCCAGGCTCGAGCTCCTCTTCGCCCGCCAGCGGTTGCGCCGCGGGGCGCGCGAACTGCAAGAGGTCGCGCAAAATGCGGTGAATGCGCTCCGTCTCTTTGCGCATGCGCGTCAAAAAGTCGTGTTCTTCTTCGGGCGACAGTCCGCCGGCCAGGACCAAGTCTTCGAGCCCCATCAGGGCCGAAATGGGGTTGCCAATTTCGTGCGCCAAGCCGGCTGCCAAGCGGCCCACCGACGCCAAGCGCTCACTGCGCACCAGGCGGTCTTGCGCTTCTCTCAGCCGGTCGGTGGCTCGTTCCACCTCGTCGACTTTGCGCCGCAGCTTGTCCTCTTCATGAAGTAGCCGCTCGGTCATGATGCCCAAGCTGGTGCCCAGCTCCGAAAGCTCGCGCACCGACGTCTTGGGCACCGCCAGCTGGCGCGCGCCGCCAGCCACGCGCTCGGCAGAGCGGGCCAGCGCGTCCAGCGGCCGGACAATCAGTCGAGTGAGCGCGAAGTAGGCGATAACGAGCAAGGCGAGCGCGACCAGCGCCGTGTACAGCCCGACCAGTCGCACCAGCGGTGCTGCCCGTGCCGACTGGTCGTCGATGCGCAAAACCGCCACCACCGGCCCTACCTGGCTCGGAACCGTGACCGTGAGCACGGCGGCCTCGTCCCCGCTCGCGCTTTCGCGCAGCGCTTCGCGGTTCAGCACCGAGCCGCGGGGCAGCGCGTCGACCGCCCTTGGTTCACCGGCCGCGGCCACTCGCTCGCCGCCAGTTCCATAAACGCCGATCGCTTCGACGCCCTCGGTGCCGATCTCGGCGCGCAACAGGCTCATTAGGTTGTCGCCGCTGCGGCTGCCGCGCGCCTCAGCCACGTGGGCCGCGATGGCACGGCCCAGCGCCCGGGCATGCCCCACCCGCAGCTGCTGCAGGGTCACGTTCGTGTAGGTCGCAACCGCGAAGAACAACGGAATGAACGCCAGCAGCAGCAAGCCGCCCAGCAAGAGCAGAATTTGGAGCCGGAGCCCGCCGCGCACTTTGCTCAGCGTAGCTGAGCCAGGGCGGAATGAACGAGAAACTGGGCCGCGTCGTGCGTCAGCTGGTACGGCCAAGGACTCTGGATGGACCCGCTCGTCCGCCTCGCGCTCGCAACCCAGCAGCTCATCGCCCGGACTGCCGGTACCCTCGTGGCCATCGGTTTTGGCGCGTTCATCGTTTACGCCGAGACCGAGCCGCTGGACGAGGCCGTGCTTTATGGGGTGCTGGGCCTGTTCCTGGGCTCGCTGGGATACCGGGTCTGGCAACGGCGCCGGCGGGCCGTGGTGGAGGAAACGGCCCGGCTCGACCTCGAACTGTTTACCCACTTGGTGGTGCTGGCGTACGCGCTCGTGCTGCGCACGCAGGGTGGCCTGTCGGGTGCCGCCTTTCCGGTGCTGTACGCGCTGGTAATGCTGACCGCGAGCTTCGCGCGCCCGGCGGCCACGGTGTCGACGGTCGCGTTCGCGGTGCTGCTCGAGTCCGCGCTGACCTTCATCGCGTTTCGCGGGCGCGGCAACCTGGTGGAGCACGCCACGCTGCTGGGTGTGTTCGCGTTCCTGAACATGCTGGTGTTCCGCGCCGAGATCGCGCGCATTCGTCGTGTGTCGCGGCAACGCATCGAGACCGAGCTGAAGAAGATGAAGGAGGCTGCGCGCTCCTACCGACTCATCGGCGCGCCCGCTAGCGCTCAAGAGCGCGCGCAAGCACCGGCGCGCGACGACGAGGAGCGCTTGCTGCGCTCTGGCGTCGACGAAATTCACCAAGCCGTCGAGTTTGCGCTGGCGCTGCTGCGCCGCACGCTGGGCCTGCGCACCGCCGTGCTGCTCGGTACCGACGCAGCCGGTCAAAACCTGCACATTCAAGAGCTTTCGACCAGCGAAGACGCGATTGCGCCTGGCCCGTTCGGCGTGCGTGACGGCATTTTCGGCGCCGTGTTGTCGAAGCTGGAACAGCTGTCGTTGGCTGGTCCCAAGTCGGGCCAACACGTGCCGTACTATTCGCGGAAGCCCGCCATTGGCAGCGTGTGTTGCACGCCGCTGCTCGACCACGGTCAGCCGCGGGGCTTGCTGGTCGTGGACCGCGAGTCGCGCGAACCCTTCACGGACGAAGAGCAAACGACGCTGGCCAACGCTTCACGCTACATTTTGCGCGCCATCGAGAACGAACGCGTGTTCGTGCAGCTGGAGCGCGCCAAGGTGGAGCAGGGCAAACTGTACCGCGCCGCCAACGCGCTGGCCGCCGCCACCACCGAGGCGCAGGTCATCGAAGCCGGCGTCAACGGCGCGCGCGAGTTCGCAGCTTTCGACTTTGCGGTGGTGACGCTGTTCGACCGCAGCACGAGCGAGCACGAAATTTGCGCGGTCAGCGGCGAGAACGCCAACGCGCTGGTCGGTCAGCGCTTTCGCCACAATTCAGGCTTGGTTTCGATGGTGGTCGCGAATCGGCACGCCTTGCCGTATCGCGGCGACTACGACCCTTCGCGTCAGGTCGTGTTCACGCGCCGCTTGGTGCCGCCCGACATGCCGTCGCTGTTGGTCTTGCCGCTACTCGTTCACGAACGCGCGCTCGGCACGTTGGTGCTCGGCTCGCGTCGCAAGGGTGCCTTCGGCGACTCGGTGCGGCCCACGCTCGAAGTCTTGGCTAGCCACGTCGCGGTCTCGCTCGCCAACGCCCGCATGCTGGCGCGCCTGGAAGAAATGGCGACGCTCGACGGCTTGACCGGCCTGTACAACAAGCGCGCGTTAATCGAGGTCGGCGGGCAAAAGCTGAAGAGCGCCAAGCGCTTCCAAAAGCCACTCAGCCTGCTGGTGTGCGACATCGATCATTTCAAGAAGGTGAACGACACCTACGGTCACGACGTCGGCGACGTCGTCATCAAGGGTTTTGCCGACGTGTTGAAGCGCGTGAAGCGCGACACGGACGCGGTGGGGCGTTTCGGCGGCGAAGAGTTCGTCATCGTGTGCGAAGAAACCGACGAAGCCGGCGCAAAGCTGCTGGCCGAACGCATTCGCACCGAGCTAGAAGCCGTGAAATTTCATAGCGAACTCGGCTCCTTGCAGGTCACCTGCTCCGTCGGGGTCGCCCCCTTCGGCAGCGCCGGCGGCAGCTGGGAACAGCTCTTCAAAGCGACTGACGAAGCGCTGTACGCCTCCAAGCGGAGCGGCCGCAACAAGGTGACGATCTGGACGCCACGGCTGAACGGCGCGGCGGCGTAAGGACGGTAGCGGTGAGCTTGGCGCTTCATTTTAGTTCCCACCAGCTGTAGCCCCGTCCACCTGAATTCGAGGTGTTGCGGCGCGGCGCGCTCACGGCGCTTGGCCATTTGGCGAAAAGCTACGACACTCGGGCAGCTCATGCGGCTTGGTATCGATTTTGGAACCACGCGCACCGTCGTCGCCGCGGCGGTCGACGGGCGTTACCCGGTGGTGTCGTTCGAAAGCGGCACCGGCTACTGCGACTACGTGCCCGGAATTGCGGCGCGGCGCGGTGAAGAGCTCACGCTGGGTTGGGACGCAGAGCTGGACGGAGACGTGGGCGGCGCGCTGCGCTCGATCAAGCGCGCGGTAAGTCGCGTGTCGCCGGACGAGCCGCTGGGCGGGCTCGGTTCGGTGTCGGCGCTGGAGCTGACGACGCGCTACTTGGAAGAGTTGAAGCGGCGCATTTACGAAAACAGCAACCTCGACGTCGCGCCGGACGAGCCGCTGGAGGCCATGGTGGCGGTGCCGGCCAACGCCAGCACACGGCAACGCTACCTAACGCTCGACGCGTTTCGACGCGCCGGCTTCAAAGTGCTCGGCATGGTGAACGAGCCCACGGCCGCAGCTATCGAGTTCGCGCATCGCAATTTGGGGGCGGTCGGCAAGCGCAGTCCCAAGCGCTACGTGGTGGTGTACGACTTGGGTGGCGGCACCTTCGATACGTCGGCGGTGTCGCTGCAAGACCGCCGCTTCGAGCTCATCACCAGCGAAGGCATCTCCGAGCTGGGCGGCGACGACTTCGACGCGGCCATTTTGCGCGTCGCCCTGCGCCAAGTGGGCGTCGCCGAAGCCAGTCTGTCGTCGCTCGAGCGTACGCGCTTGCTCGAGCTGTGTCGCGTCGCCAAAGAAGCACTCGGCCCCAGCAGCCGCCGCATGCTGATCGAGTTGTCGCGCGTACTGCCCGACGCGGAAGATCCGCTGCTCGACTTGAGCGAGCTTTACGTCGAGACCGAGCCGTTGGTCGAGCGCACGATCGCGCTTTTAGACCGCGTCTTTTCGAGCCTCACCGGCTTCGGCATCGACCCGGAAAATCCGCGTGAGCTGGGCGCCGTTTACTTGGTGGGCGGCGCTACGGCATTTCCTGCCGTAACGCGCGCCTTGCGCGACCGCTACAAGCGCAAAGTACAGCTGGCGCCACAGCCGCACGCCGCCACCGCGATTGGCCTGGCCATCGCGGCTGATCCGGCGGCGGAGCTGTTCGTGCGCGAAGCCGTGACCCGGCATTTTGGTGTCTGGCGCGAAGGCGACGCGGGTCGCGACAAGGTGTTCGACCCCATTTTGCGCAAGGGCGAGCTGCCCGACGGCGACGCGTTCGTCATCGAGCGCTGCTACCGTCCGCAGCACGCGGTCGGCCATTTGCGCTTCTTGGAGTGCAGCGAGCTTTCCGACGCCGGTCAGCCTGGCGGCGATCTTACGCCGTGGGGTGACATCTATTTCCCGTACGACCCGGCGCTGCGCGGCGTCACCGACTTGGCGACCGCCGCGACCGAGCGTCGACCAGAGCTGTGGGAAGAGGAAATCGTGGAGCGCTACCGCTACGGCGCCGACGGAACGGTCACCATTGCGATCGAGAACCGCACGCGCGGCTACGCTCAGA
>JAYUYU010000209.1:0-2616 GCA_043752365.1 Myxococcales bacterium
CGACTCAGTGGCTTCGACTTGTAGCGGTGTGTTCGCCGGCACCTGCCCAACGGGACAACCTCACAAGTTCGAGTGCAATCCAGTGGCGGGTGGCCCTGCGTTGCCCTGGTGCCAGAGCCGCCAGCCCGGTGTCGGCAACGGCTGGTCCGAGGCTTGGCTCGACAAGGGCAGGTGCCAGTAGTCTGAAACCGAGCGGATACGTTCCGCTATCCGGACTATGAGGTTTGCGCGCGCCGCCTGGCCCGTCTTCGGTGCGTCATGCCTCGTTATGCTCATTGCGTCCGCTTGCGGCTCGAGCGGGGGCTCGAACGTGAACGGCAAAGACGGCGCGGGCCGCGCCGGTTCCGCTAGCAGGGGGCCAGTGCTGGGCGGTCTCGGCGGCTCGAGCGCGAGCAACGGCGGCGGCAGCTCTTCCGTGGGTGAAGAGTGCGCGGGCGACCTGATTCAGGCGCAGCGTATTCCGCTCGACATGTACGTGATGCTCGACGTGTCAGGCTCGATGCTCGAGGCCACCGCCGGTGACGCCACGCTGAGGAAATGGGATGCCGTTAGCTCGGCCCTTACCGACTTCGTGAGTGACCCCATGTCGGACGACATCGGGATGGGGCTGCAGGTGTTTCCGATTCGGCACCCCGATGCGCCCACGTCGTGCAAGAAGAACGCAGACTGCGGCGACTTCGGGCCCTGCTTCTTGAAGACGTGCTGGGAGTATCCCGCGCTCATCCCCTGCGACAACGACGTTCAGTGTGGAGTTTACGGGCCGTGCACCCCGTTCGCGCGCTGCGCCGCCGACCCAGGTTGGGTCTGCGCGGCGAAGGACATTGGCAAAGATTGCGGTATCGATCCCCAGACCAGGATGCCGCTGGGCAATTGCACGGCGCTGGCGAGCAGCGTCTGCTTGGAAACTGCAGACTGTCGCCCCGCAGTCTACGAGGCGCCGGCCGCGCCTATCGCCGAGCTGCCGGGCGCCAGGGCCGCGCTGGTGAGCACCATCGAATCGGCTTTGCCCGAAGAGGGCGCGCTTACTCCCTCGGGTCCGGCCCTGCAAGGCGCCATTGATCAAGCCAGCTCCTGGGCCCAGGCTCACCCCGAGCGTCAAGTTGTCGCGGTGCTAGCCACCGACGGCTTGCCAACCCTCTGCGATCCGGTTGAAATCGCCGACGTAGCGGGGTTGGCGGCGGCTGGTCGGCGGCTAGATCCAGCCGTGTCCACCTTCGTGATCGGCGTCGTCGGTCCGGACGACACCGACGCGCCGGCGAACCTGAACAGCATTGCCAAGTCCGGCGGAACCACCAAGGCCTTCATCGTCGACACGGCTGGTGACGTGCAGCAGCAGTTCCGTGACGCGCTGAACAAAATCCGCGCCCTGGGCTTGTCTTGTGAGCTTGCAGTGCCCGAGGCCGAGGCCGGACATTGGCTCGGTTCAGATCAAGCTGGGTTGTAAGACGCGAATGGTCGTGAAGTAGCGCTCACTCCCAGCGGCAGCCAGGCTCGAGGCCACACGAGCCCTCGGACAGGTCGGAGCAAAGCGGCGCCGTGCCGGTGCAATCGGACGTCCAGCTGCAGCCATCTTGGCCGCCGCAACTGGCGGGCCCCGCAAACGACGAGCACGAGCGGGACGAGCCGCTGCACTTTTTCGAGGAAGACGCCCAAAAGCAGCCCTCGAGCGCCGTGCACGAGTAAACGCTGAACTGCGAGTAGCAGGAGCCGACGAAGCCCTCGCAGTTTTCGTCGAGCGTGCAGCCCAAACCGAGCTCGCAGGTAGCGGTGCCGCGCAATGAGCAAGGCGTGTTTACCCCGGCGCAACGCTTGCTGGGGCCGCCTGTTCCGCCAACCGAGCTGCCGGCGACCGAGCTGCCTCCGCTGCCGCCTTGTGCGACCGCTCCGCCCGAGCCCCCGCTGCCAGCCTGGCCGCCGCCACCGCCCGGCGCGGCGAGCACGTGGAACGGACACGAAAAATCCAAGGTTGCGCTGGCCGTAGCTGGGCCCAAATCCGCCGCGCCGCCCTGGGCTACGGCATCGGCCGAGCCGGCGGTGGCGACCAGTCGTCGACACACGGCCTTGCCCGTTACCAGGTCGGCATCGAAGGTGTCGAGGGTCACGCTGCAAAAGCTGGGCACTCGTTCGTCGTCGCTGCCGAACGCGTACTCGAAATATTGGAAAGCGTCGCTGCCGAGCCGGACCCGCACGTCGTCGTCACTGGTTTCACTGAAGGCGGCTTCCAGTACCGCGGGACCAACCTTGGGCACGCGAAACCGAGCCGACAGCCCGGGCGTGCTGGCGCCGGCTTGCCCCGCCTCGATGCTCAACACGACGCCGCCCGCGTCTGCAGTCTGACTGCAGCGTACGACCTCCGTGCCAGCTTGGCCTGGAGCGGCAAATCCGCGGTATTCGTGCTCGAAATGAGCCGCCGCCCGGCTGTCGCCCACTACCAGCACGCGCCCGATGGGCTGCTCTAGCGCCATGAAGCTGGGGGCTCCACCGCCGGCGCTTGCCTTCGACGTTGGCGGTGCGTTCCCGTTGTCGTCGCTGCAGCCGACGATCCACGAAAGTAGGAGCAATCCTGCAAGCCCCGCGCGGCACCCAAACCTAACCATCTCGATCGAGCGTTACCAG
>JAYUYU010000210.1:0-2614 GCA_043752365.1 Myxococcales bacterium
ACCCCAGCATCGAGCACCACGGCTGACGATGCCTGCGCCGCTAAGTTCTTGGATCGAGTAGGGCGGCGCCTATTCCGCAGGCCGCTCGAGACCGCCGAGCGAACGCGCTACCTCGCCATTGCTTCGGACGCAGCGACCGCCGCTAGCAGCTTTGCGGCCGGCTTGGAGACGCTGCTCTCGGCGCTCCTCCAGTCGCCGCTTTTCATCTACCGGGCCGAGTGGAGCGAGGGCACCGCCGGGGCGACCGTTCGGATCAATGGCTACGACATGGCGGCGCGGCTCTCATTCGCTCTGAACGACGTAGGTCCAACTGACGGGATGCTCGACGCCGCGGCGCGTGGCGAGCTCGATCGCGAAGACGGGGTGACGGCAATCGCTGGGGGATTGCTGGCCTCCGAACGGGGTCAGCGGAACCTCGAAAATTTCTTCAGCATGATGCTGCGCCTGCCCAACGGAAAGACGCCCGAAGCGCTGGCCATGAAGCAAGAAACGCTGCTCGTTTTGCGCGACATCAACGCGCAGCACGCGCCGTTTACGGACGTCTACGTAGCTTCGTTCACTTTCGTGAACGACAGTTTGGCGCAGCTCTACGGGTTGCCCGAACGGCCAGGCGCTACGCTGACGAAGGTCATGCTGCCGGCCGGCAGCTTGCGGCGAGGGCTGTTGGGGCACGCGGGCGTGCTGAGCGAATCTGGAGCCGAGCCAAGCCCTATCCTGCGCGGGAAATACATTCGCGAGGCGCTGCTATGCCAGGCTATCCCGCCACCACCACCCAGCGTGGTGGCAGTGCTACCGCCACAGGACATGAGCAAACCGCAAACAATGCGCGAGCGGTTGACCAAACACCGGGCTGATCCCGCATGCGCCGCCTGTCATGGGTTGATGGACCCGCTGGGTCTTGCGCTCGAGAACTTCGATGGCGGCGGTCGGTATCGTGCGGACGATCGAGGCATGGCGATCGATCCCAGCGGCGAGCTCGATGGTGTGCCCTTCAGCACTGCGGCGGGGCTAGGCGCAGCGCTATCGGCTCACCCCGGGGCCAGCAGGTGTTTGGTGGCCACGCTTCATCGTCGGCTGACTGGACAGCTCGAAGTGGCGGCTCAGGATGCGACGCTCAATCGCTTGCGTGACGCTTACCTGAAGGACCGTCAAACGACGGACGAGCTCGTGCTCGACATCATCCGTTCGGATACTTTCGTACACACGACGTTACCCACCAACTGACCGAGGCACTGAACCATGCGCACCTCGCTATCTCGAAGAACCATGCTCCGGGGCGTCCTGGGCGGGGCCACGTTGGCGATCGCGTTGCCTCGCTTTGAAGCCATGCTGAACGGCAACGGCACCGCCTACGCGGCTGGCGAGCCCCTCACCAAGCGCTTCGGCATTTGGGCATGGTCCAATGGGGTGCACTTGCCACTGTGGGTCCCTCAACAAGCCGGCAGAACCTGGGAGCTTTCGGAACAGCTGAGCCCGCTCCTGGCCCACCGCGACTACCTGTCGGTGGTGAGCGGGATGGAAACGAAATACGGTATCGGCAAGGGACACTGCAACTGCCACACCAACCTGCTCACTGGGATGCCGGTGGCCGGCGACGGCGGCTTCAACAGCGGTACAGCCAGCGGTCCGAGCATCGATCAAATAGTCGCCAACACGCTGAGCAAGGGCGCGGCGCTCCGCTCGTTCGAGCTCGGCATCGACAACGGACACGCTCACGAGACTGGTACTGGCTTTCGGAATTTTTCACACAACGCCCCCGACAGCCCCAATATCCCGCTCTACAACACCAAGGCGGTGTTCGACCGGCTTTTTCCGCTCGGCTCGGCGCCCGCGGGCCCGCCCTCCAGCACGCTTACCGCCTCCGCGGCAGTTCGAAAGAAGGTCGTCGATGCGCTGCATGCGGATGCAGCCACTTTGGCGAAAAAACTGGGTGCTGCCGACAAGCTGCGCCTCGCGCAACACCTCGACGGCATCGATTCGATTCAAAGGCGGGTCGAAGGCTTGGGCTCCAGCTCGTGCGCGCTTCCGACCGCTCCCGAACAGCTCGAGAACACAACCATAGACAACTCGGGCTCCGGTGACGCAGGTGGTACGTATGTCAACCTCGAGCTGATGAGTCCTAAGCTCAACCTATTGATGGCCGAGCTTTTGGCAGTCGGTCTGGCTTGCGACATCACGCGTGTGTTCACCTACCAATACTCGGGACCGGGCACGCGCGCCTTGCATCCTGGCAACGGCATCGTGAACGGTGGTGGCGCCAATCTCAACGGTTACCACGCCTACACTCACGCCGACGGCGAACAGCTCGAGTGCAAGCGCATGGTCAAGTACTTCATGAGCGAGCTGGCAGCGCTTTTGGGGGTGTTTCGCAACACCGCCTACGGCGCGGGCAACCTGCTGGACAGTTGCGCCATTCTGGCGACCACCGACGTCGCAGAAGGGCTAACTCACAGTCCGTCCGACTACCCGATGTTGGTTCTCGGCAAGGCGGGCGGCAGCCTAAGTCCGGGAGCTCACTATCGGTCCGCCAGCGCCGAGGCAGCCACGAAGGTGCCGCTCACTCTCGCGCGGGCCGTGGGGGCCGACTTGCCGAGTTTCGGCGTCGAACAGCAGC
>JAYUYU010000211.1:0-2608 GCA_043752365.1 Myxococcales bacterium
GGAGTACGCGGGCATTCGATGGCCGCCGTGGTGAATGGCTCGGCCGGCACCGCTTCGATTTTGAAGGTGTGGGTCGCGGTTTCGGAGGCGCACAGGCGATAGTCGAGGTTGGCGGCCGCCGCCGGCAACGGCTGCGTGAGCGCGATTTTGTCGACGTACTTCATGCCCAGCAAAGTTTGGGCGGCCGTCGCGCCCAGAATGTGCACGCAGGCGTCGTTCTTGACCATGTCGAGCCTGATGCTGCTCACGTCTTTCAGGTGTGTGGCGGGTTGAACCAAAATCCGGCTGCAGCCCTGCTGCTGCTTCAGTTGCTCCAAGCGCGCAAGCAGCACGGCTTGGCCGTTGACCTTTGGATCTTGCGCCCGCGCCTTGGCTTGCGCCTCTTCGTTGTTGGCGTACACGCCGACGGCGATGCAGCTACCGAACAAGCACATGCCGAAGAAAGCGCCGACGCCCAGCCAAATCAACAAGCGTTGGTTGCTACCCTTGCGAGCGCGCTCACGCTCTTGCGCCACGCGCTGCCGCTCTTGCTCCTGCAGGTGCAAGGCGTAGTGCTGCTGATCGAGCACGTACTGGCGCTGGCGCGCTTGCACGATGTCGGGCGGCAATAGGTTGTCTTGCCCGCAATACGGGCAGTCGATGTGCATGAGCCGAATGTCTTGCGGCAAATCGAGCCCGTTACCGCAACGGATACATCGAAAGCCGTACACCCGACCTTGGCCAGTTGGAGGAGGCTGCACCGACCGAGAACGATAACAGACCCCCGGCGCCGTCCGTCAAGCAACCTGTTCGAGCGCTCACGGCCATCAGCCTGTACGGCGGGCGGCGGCGCGCCCGTCGCAGCGCCTTGCGGCTAACTCAAGTCATCATCGACTGCACGAGCTTTGGTACCGGCGGCGCTGACCAGCGGCAGCGCGCGATGGTGCGCCTCTCTTCGCGGCTGCGGCACGGCGGGCTTGGGTCGCACGCCCTCGGGCCGCGCCGTCCAGGCCTCCAGCAGCTCACGATCGAGCAGGTGGGTCGGTCGGACGTTGCCGAGGGCGTTGGCCATCACGGCGCGCAGGTTGGGCGACTCGCACGAGAGCTCGTCCAAAAGCGCGGTCATTCGCTCGCGCTTGAGCCCGCTCTGCGCGCCACACAGGTTGCAGGGCAAAATTGGAAATGCATGTAGCTCGGCAAACTCGCGGATGGTGGCCTCGGCACAGCCGATCAACGGGCGAATCACCGACAGCTTGCCGTCGTCCGTCACGTAGCTGGCGGGCATGGCCTGCAGCTTGCCAGAGTAGAACAGGTTCATCAGGAAGGTTTCGAGGCCGTCGTCGCGGTGGTGACCCAGCGCGAGCTTGTTGCAACCCAGCCGCTCCGCTGCCGTGTAAAGGATGCCCCGCCGCAGCCGCGAGCACAGTGAGCAATAGGTTTGCCCATGACCCAATTGGTCAATCACGACACCGTAGGTGTCTTCCGACAGAATTTCGAAGGCGACTCCGCTGGCCTCCAGGTAGGCGCGCAGCGGCCTTCCGTCGTAGCCGGGCTGGCGCTGGTCCAAGTGCACGGCGGTCAGGCGCACGCCCGGGTAATGAGCGCGTGTTAGCTGCGCCAGTACGTGCAGCAAGGTGTAGCTGTCCTTGCCGCCGCTGAGCGCTACCAGCACGTGGTCGTTGGGCTCGAGCAGCGAGTAGTCGCGACACGTATCGCGTACCTCACTCCAAAGCTGCCGGTTTAGCCGACCGCGGCGATGCTCCGCGCTGTCCATGAGTTTACGAGGCGGTGGAGGCACGCGAGCCGCGCGCCGACGGCGAAATTCCGCTAAAAATCCGCGCCATCCAAGACTTGGGGGCCGAAAGCTCGAAGTCACCGAGCACCAAGCGCAACGGGTCCGTCACAAGCAGCTGGCTGACCCGAGGGTTGGAGAGCATCCAGGTTTCGGCTTCGCTTAACTGCTCTTTTTGCGTGGCGTCGAGCTCGCGCCGGGCAAGGCTCATGCTGTGGCCGGCGTGCTTGGTGAACAGCGCGAACGCCACCGACAGTTCGCCAATGCCAAGCGCAGTCAGGCAAGCCACGTTGGGCCCGCCGCAGCTCTTTTGGTAGAGGTACGAGCCCGATAGCAGCAACGTACCCAGCCCGAGCGCCACCGTGGTCAGCTCGACCGTGACCTCCAGCGGCTCCTCGATGGGCCTTTGCGGATTGGTTTCCTCGAGCAAAAAGACATGACCGAGGGCTCGCGCCAATGCCGCCGTGAGCGCTACCGGGCTGCGCGCTTCGGTGGGTGCGATGTTGATGCGCCAGCCGTCGCCCAAATCCACCAGGCGAGCCGCCGCGATCTCCGGCGAGACGTTGGGCGCGGCACAGCTGCCACACGCGCCGGTGCCGCACGCTTCGCCCTCGCTAGCATCCGGGTCGACCACGCCCAGCTGAATCGGAATGTCCGACATGCCGGCGTGCTGCTGCATGCGCCGTAGCAAGCGCTGCACTGACGGAAAATCTCCGCTGAACGCGTCCGGGAAAAACTTGCCGGTCGGCAGTACCATCGGCCGCTGCCCGATGTCGGGACCAAAGCGCTCGATGATGGAGGCGTAGCGCGAAACTAGCTCGCGCAGCGTGCGATCGT
>JAYUYU010000212.1:0-2602 GCA_043752365.1 Myxococcales bacterium
AGGGCCGCAAACAGGCTCGGCACGCTGCCGCCGACCGCGCCGGCTTTCATCAGGCTGCGTCCGAAGGGCCTGCTGACGTTCATCAAGCCGCCCTCGTCGTCCGTATGGCAAAGCTTGCAACCCTTGGGGGGGTTGGGAAACTCCGCCAAGCTCAGCTTGTTGCGCAGCGCCTCGGGGTAGGTGGTGGAAGCACCGGCCGAGGCGGCCATGGCAAGCGTGCCCAGCACCAGCAAGCACGAAAGGTGGAGCGAGCGGCGGCTCATAGCGACACGTGCCCCTGCAGCAAGACGGTAAAGACGCCCGAGCGCTCGCTCGCCGAACCCAAAGATTGATAGATGCCGTCGAGGCGCAGATCGGTGTGGGGCGCGCAGAACCAGGCATACGAGAGCCAGCCGCCGTACGACCAGGCGCGTTCGCGCACGCCGACCTTGTTGGCTTCCCCCGTGGCCATGAAATGCATGCCCTGGATCGGCTCCCAGTCGGCTTGCAGGTACGAAACCAGGCCGCGCTTGTAGTAGGAGCCACGCGACGACTCGAACACGTAGTCGACCTCCCCGAGCAAGACGAGCGGCTCGTACGGCGTGGCCCAGCGCCCAAACCCACCGTGCACTTGGCGCCAGGTTTCGGCGAGCGTCACGGTGTCCAGGCTGCGGTGCGTGACGAGGCTGCTGGCGCCCAAGGCTAGGCCCTCGATCGCCGCAAACTCTAGGTAGCCGCTGTAACCGCGCTCTCGGTAGCGATCGGGGCGAAGCTGCAAGTTGCCCGCGATGCCCATCAGTTCCCCGCGCAGCTTGCCGGCGCCGAAATAGGCAGAAACGCCGTACTGCTGCTGGTCGTTGATGTTGGTGCGAGTGAGCTTGCGCGCCCACAGCGTGTGCTCGATGCTGCGAATGCCGAACGGCAGGTTCATGCGCCCGGCGCGCAGCGTCAGCTCGGCGCTGCCGGGCACTTGGTAGCCGAGCCAATGTTGGCGCGAGACCAGGTTGTTGTCGGTGCTGCGCGTGATAGCCGCCCCGAGCGCGCCTTCTGGCGCGAAGCCGAGCGTGCCCGAGGCGACGAAGCCCGACACGTTGACGCTGGCGTCAGCGTCGAGCTGCATCCAAATCACGCGACTCGTCAGCGGCGTGCCACGCGTCTTCTGGCTGAGGGCCATGACCCGCACGTCGCCGCCCAGCTCGAGCCATTCCGGGGTCGGTACGGCGCCGAACAAGAACTTTGCCGAGGCAGGCAGCTCGGTCCCGCCGTCGTTGCCGCCGTTCATGCGGATCACGCTGTCAGCCACCGCGCGCCCGTAGGCGGTGGTGGGGCCCGCGCCGGATGGATCGAAGTGGCAGGCACTGCACGACGGATAGTGATGCCGGATCATCGACGGGTAGGCCTCAGCCGTCCGCGGCGCGAGCAACACGACGAAGCACGCGACCGCGGCAAACAGCATGGCGAAAACGCCGCTCTGCTTCGCAAGCATAGGCTCGCGACATACCCCGAGTGGGGCGCTGAGCCGTGCAAACATTCTGTGTCAGTTCCGCGACGACCTAGAACGTGCCCACAACGCTTGCGCCGACTTCGCCGCGACCGATCGCCGGCACCGCCTGCCAACTGCTGCTGGTGTTCGTCGGCTTGTCGAAAATGTAGAGCGCCGCAGCGCCAGCCAAGCTCAACGCGCCAACGCCGACCCCGACGTACATCCACGCGCGCTGCGTGCGCGCGTCTTCGACCAGGCGGTCATGCGCGTCGATTTGCTTCGCCGTGCAGTTGACGTTCGACGGGCAAATCGCCTTGGCGTCGTCGTTGTTCGATTTGTAGCGCAGCCCCATGACGGTGCCGACCCCGAGCGCGACCACACCAACACCGCCGAGCGTCAATGCGCGGTAATTGGGCCCACTGCCCGCGGTAGTGGTGACGGGCACGGCCGGCGGCTGCGCGGGTGGCTTGGCTTCAACGGGCGGCGTCGGCAGCACTGCGGGAGCGGTCGGCTCGTCCGCGGCGTCCAGCGTTGGCACTTCAACCGTCACCACAGGTGTGCCGACCTTGACTTCAACCGTCTTTTTCCAGGTCTTCTTGCCGGGGGCCTTGGCGGTGAGCTCGTACTTGCCCGCGTCGACCGCGACGGCCTTGCCCCATTGCTCTTGATCGAGCGGCAGGTCGTCGCGCTTGACGGTCAGGCGCGGGGTCGTATCCGCAACGTCGATGACGAGCTTCGAGACGCGTGGCTCGAGCGCTATGGCACGCTCGCGCAGCACCTGCTCGCGGTCGGCTTGACCGGCTGCTTTGGCCGACGCGGCCGCGCCGAGAAACAGCTTTTGGGCGCTGGCAATGCGGCCAATGTGCTCCCAGCAATCAGCCAGGTTGAACTGAGTGCCGACTCCGCCAGCTAGCGCCAGGCTGGCTTCGAACTTGGGGCAGGCTTCGGCATATTTGCCTTCATTCGCTAACGCACGGCCTTCCTTGAACAGGACAAGCGCCGGAGTTTCCTCCTGGCTGTGCGCAGCGGGCGCGAACGAAAGCCAAGCACCGCCCAAAAGCACGCTCAAACTAAGCGAATAACGTCGCAAACACGGCCGCATCTGATCACCTCGGATTGTCGAACAAGTCGTTGGCGGCG
>JAYUYU010000213.1:0-2601 GCA_043752365.1 Myxococcales bacterium
GGCAGCACCGTGCCGCGACGAGGCTGTTTTCTGGGCCCAGCTGGTGCGACGTAGTCCCGACCTGGTCCGTGCGGCATCCGACCGCCGGTTGACAGTGCAGCTGCGACCTGACGCCGAAGCGGGCGGATTCGTGGGCGTCTTGGTGCTGGAAACCCTTGCAGGACGCAGTGACGCGCGCATCGTCCGCGGCAAGGATTGCACCGAAGTGCAAACGGCGTTGGCGTTGCTCGCCGCGCTCACGATTGCCCCACAAGCTCGCGAAACCGAGCTCGAGCCCATGGCCGCGCAACAATCGGCACCGCTTCGATCTCCGGCTCGGCGGCGGCCGCTGCTCATTGCCATCGCACTACTAGGCGCCGGCGTCCAAGGTGGTGCAGTGCCCGCGTGGAGCCCCAGTCTGATCTTGGCGAGCAGGTTCTTTGCGCCTCAGCGTGTAGCGTTCTCTGATTTCGGCTTGGGTCTGCGCTTCTCTCGCGGCCCGACTTTGTCTACCCGGGCGGGCAGCGCGGAGATCTCGGTCTTGACCCTGAGCGCCTCGCTGTGCGCCCTGCATTGGACCCGCCAAGATTGGCGACTGGGCCTGCCTTGCGTAGGATTGGATGGCGGCATTCTGCGTGGCACCGGGAGCGATATTGCCCGCCCCGGGAGCGATTGGGCCACCTACGCCGCCGTACACGCCGCGGCACACGCCCGTTGGCGAGTCATCGGTCCGCTTTTCTTGCTTGCGCATGGCGCACTAGAAATGCCCCTGACCCGCCACCGGTTCGAATTCAACCGCCCAAAATCCGCCATTTTCCAGGTCAAGAGCGTGGGCTTCCAGGGCCACACCGGGCTAGCGCTGGAATTTAACTAGATCATTCAAATCCGGTGGCGGCGATGCGGGCATGGCTAGGGCAGAGTTTGCAATCAAAATTGGCGGCCAATTCGGTAGAAGTGAACCATCGCCCGTCGCGGTCGACCGAGCGAGACCTCGCGGATCGTGGGCGATTCGATACGCTGGTGCGCCGGTACCTTGCTTTCGTGGGAAGCCACCTAAGGCGCCTAGGCGTCCGTGACGCCGAGCTGGCAGACGCGAGCCAAGAAGTTTTCATGACACTGCAAGCCAAGTTGTCGGATGTCGCGAGCGACAAGGAGCAGAATTTCATCTACGGCGTGGCGTTGCGCGTCGCTTCGCACTACCGCCGCGCAAGCAACCGAAGGGATGCAGCACTTGGTCAGTTAGCCCAAGTGCCTGAATCCGACGCGGCCACGCCCGAGCAGTCGCTTGCAGACCGCCAAATGCGCGCGGTGCTGGATCTCGCTCTGGATGAGTTGGATGAACACGACCGTCAGGTATTCGTGCTGTACGAGCTAGAAGAGCTGTCCACGGCAGAAATCGCCAACCTGCTGCGGGCACCGCAAGGCACCGTGAAAACGCGACTGCGACGCGCGCGGCAAGCATTCGTGCAATTCTGTAACCAGCACTTTGCCGGGCAGGGAGGGCGCCAATGAAGCGCGGTGGGCAACATGACTGATCCAGTTCGACTGCGTGAGGGCGTGGGCTCGGTGACCCAGCGCGTGTTGCGCAGTGCCGACGCTGATGGCCTCAGGAAAGGCCAGACTGCACAGGTGATGGGCGCTTTGGGCCTTGCCGGACCCGCCGCCGCGATCACCATGGGGGCAACAACGGCGTCGCCCGCCGTCACCGCGCCGTCGACGACAGCCTCGACCGCCGGGCTGGCTGGTAGTGGGACGGCTGGCGGCTCTGCCGCGGCAAGCCTTGGCGCGGCCAAGGCGGTCGGATTCGGTCTGCTGACCAAGGTGCTGGTGGCGGTGGTTGGGGGTGGTGGCGTGATGACCGCCCTGTGGCTGGATCTGGCAGCCGTTGGTGATGACAGTGCCCGCGTGGTGGCCAACCCGCCGCCGTCGCTGCGCGCGCAAGCCGAGCGAACGGCACCGCCTATGGCGGAGCCAGTCGTTGTGCCTGAACCTGAGCCAGCACGAGCCCCAGAGCGCGGCACCAACAAGGCAACTCCCGCCGCGCGTGGCAATCCCAGCTTGCTAGAAGACGTGCGTGCAATAGATGGGATTCGCGCGGCGCTCGCCAACGGCAACGCGAACCAAGCGCTGAGCCGCTTGGACGCGTTTGAGCAAGGTGCTAGCGGCGCGCGGTTCGCAGGCGAAGCCCGCGTCTTGCGCATCGAGGCGCTGGCACAAGCCGGGCAACTTAGCCAGGCCAAGGCCCTGGCGACGGACTACCTAAAAGCGCAACCCAAAAGTCCGTACGCGGCGCGTCTCGGAGGGGTGTTGGCGCGTTGAAGCAACTTGCTGCCGCCCTGCCGCCCACTTCCAGCCCAGTGGTCCTGGAAATCGCGTTTCGACACGGAGCTCTTGCGACAAGCGTTTGCCGCCCTGAGCGGTACGACGTGATTGGTGCGGATTCCGGTCCACTTGAGCGCTCGTTCCGCTTGGTGTGAGCGTGCACCGCGATCCGCGTCAGGACGGTGAAGAGCGCCAGGCGGCGGCGGGCGCTCTTCACCGTTCACCGCTGAGAGCTGGGCCGGATCGGGATGCTCGGGGTAGGAAGCGCGACCGTCAAAATTAGTGAAGGCCCGGGAGCGC
>JAYUYU010000214.1:0-2600 GCA_043752365.1 Myxococcales bacterium
GCACAACACCGGGCACTGGACCATCGAAGGCGCGCGTACCAGCCAGTTCGAAAACCACCTGCGCGCCATCTTGGGCTTGCCGCTTGGCGCCACCGACGCACTATCGCCTTGTGCCATGCTGAACCTGATTGGCGACGCACCGGACGTGAGCGCCGTGCTGGCGGTCACCGACGCGCACCTGCACTGGTACGGCAAAGCCCCGCGACCAGGCCGAAAAGTGGGCCACGTCACCGTGCGAGCGCCCGACGCCGAAGCCCTCGCAGCCCGCGTGAATGAGCTCGAACGCATTATCGCCGGCTAGCAGCGGGGCGGCCATTTCGCAGCTCGAATCGCAGCAGCTCCCGTAGCGGCCCTCGGCCAATCCGGGGCGCTCGAGATGGACTTAAGGGAGGCGGGGAGACTGCTGAGGATTCATCGCATTCGGACTTTCGCCGGTAGCTCGCGGCGTCGAGTCGCGCAGTGGTCGGTTGCGTGGCTCGTTTCGATGTCGCGTTTGCGACACGGTTTCCACAATGATTTCGTGGCGAATCTCGGCGAAGCTGACGCTGTCGCAAATGCGACAGCGTCGCTTGCTGCTGGCTACCTAGCTACGAGCTTGACGAGTGTGGCGACGATGCGGTCGAGCTGGTCGTGCAGGCTCGGGTCTTGTTGAAGGTAGCTGCACACGACCGCGACTTCCAAACACTCACGGCCGCGCCGCGGCCGCTGCGGCCTGGACGCGGGTCGCCAGAGCAGGCACGCTCGAAAAGCCACGCAGAGTAAAAACTTACGGAGTTGTCGGCTCACGCCCCCGCCCCCCGCAATCCGCCCCGCGCCCTCCCGCGCCAACGCTGCACGCCCGCGCCCCCGGAGTCACCGACGGCCGCTACAAAAGCTTCTGCAAATGGGCCGCATTTCGGCAGCCAATTGAGATGGGATCTTGTTCGGGGAGACGGGGAAACCGAACAAAGAAATGTTTGCCCAGGAGCGAAAAGGCGAAGACCCGCGCCCGCTGCTGCGTCGAGGTGCGCTGTTCACCCTCAAAAAAATCTGCCCCACTCCCGCTTGCGTGTGAAATCTCAGGGATTCGAGGCGAGCGCCCTGTCGCGCGTCGCTGGCTACTTGAAGTCTTTGACGGACGGTGCCAGCAGCGTGCCGCACATGGTCTTGCAGCGGGTGTCCTTCTCCCCGCAGCTGCACTTGCCGTTCGTCTTCTTCTTCAACGTCTCTTTCATCTCGTTCACCGTGAAGCCCGCAATGCGCTCGACCCGATCCATCTTCCATTTCTCTTTGCGTTGCTTGCCAGTCAGCGGCTGGGTGGGCGCGTCGTCTGGCTCCGCGCAGCAGCGAAAGCCCAGGAAGTAATAATAAAAGCCTTCGTCGTGCGTGTAGATCTTGGGCCGGCACTGGTTGCGGGTGCCCTTGTACCAGGGGCCGCCGCTGTGAATGCTGTCGAACTTGCCCTTGAAACCCGGCTCGTTGAAGCTTTCGCTCTGCGTGACCTCGTCAGTGTTGCCGGGCAAATCGGCCACGCCGTAGGGGCTGATGCACTCCGGCTGGCTACCGTTACGCACGCCCTTCCACAAGCGAGCTAGCTCTTCGGGGTCGCGCTGGGCGACCTTCTTCATGTCGGGCGCGTCCCACTCGACGTCGCCGTGGCACTTGTTGGTATCGCGAGTGTAGCCGTAGGGGAAGGGCCGCATCTCGGGGCCTTCACAGGCTAAGGTCCACTCCGACTCGGTGCACATGCGCTTGCCAACCGCAGCGCATTTTACCTGAGCTTGGTGAAATTTGTTCATCACCTCGGGCCGCGCGCCCTTTTCGTTGGGCCAGGTGTACGTGTCCATGCAGTAGCGCTTTTTCACCTTTTGCCCGATGCAGGTGCTGCGCGGCTCGAACTCTTCGCAGATGTCCTTGTCGTTGGCTTTATCGTGCCACTCTTTGATGCACTTGTACTCCACCTTGGAGCAGTACTCGCCTTCGACCAGCTGCATGCCTTCCGGGCAAGCGCTGTCGTCCTGATCAGCCGAGCTCTTGTTGGCGACTCTTGCCGGTTGTGGCGCTTCGGACGGCTTGAGCTGGGCCTTGGCGGGGGCCGCGGAGGCTGAGCCGGCGGGGGCGGAAGGCAGGGCTTCGCTTGCGCTCGACGCGCTGAGCGCAGGGCCTGGACTCGGGCTCGGCGGCTCGGGCGTGATGGGTGGCGTAGCCGCGCAAGCGACGTACGCGAAATAGACGAAACCTAGAGCGAAGGCGCGACGCATGACCGGCGGACCCTACAAGAAACGCCCGAAAGGACCAAGCTCGAGGCCGGCACGCGCCTGCCGAGCGCGCGCGGGGACGGTCGTCGCCGGCGGGTTGCGCGGCTTGCCCCTGCCTACGTCGGCCCGCATGATGGGGGCGGGACATGCAGATCATTCGTCGTGTCGGTCTGCTCGGCGATCTGCACGCCGAGCACGAGGCGCTCGAGTTTGCGCTGACCCAGCTGCGAAAGCTCGGCGCCGAGACGCTGCTGCAGGTTGGCGACATCGCCGACGGACCGGGTGACTTGAGCCGAACGGTCGCGCTTTTGCTCGAACATCAGGTGCTGGCGGTGCGCGGGAATCATGACCGCTGGCTGCTCA
>JAYUYU010000215.1:0-2599 GCA_043752365.1 Myxococcales bacterium
CGCCGTACGGGCGCGCGGGTCGCGGGTCCCATCCCGCTCCCGACATCGATCCGTCGCTACACCGTGCTGCGCGGACCGCACGTCGACAAGAAGTCGCGCGAGCAGTTCGAGGTGCGCACTCACAAGCGCCTCATCGACATCCTCGAGCCAACCCCCCAAACGCTGGACGCCCTGATGAAGCTCGACCTATCGGCGGGCGTGGACGTCGAGATCAAGAGCTGAGGCGACCATGGCAAAAGTGGACGTTTACAACCTGAAGCGCGAAAAAGTCGGCAGTGTCGATCTCACTGACGAGGTCTTCGCAGCCGATATCAAAGAACAGCTGTTTCACGAGGTCGTCGTGGCCCAGCTGGCTTCGCGTCGCGCCGGTACGCGCGCCGCCAAAGAGCGCTCGGCCGTCGCCGGCTCGAGCAAGAAAATCTACAAGCAGAAGGGCACCGGCCGAGCACGTCACGGCTCGATTCGCGCGCCCATCTTCGTCGGCGGTGGCCGTGCGCACCCGCCCAAGCCGCAAGACTGGAGCTACCGCCCGCCGCGTCGCGTGCGCGTGGCTGCGCTAAAGAGCGCGCTCAGCCTGATCTTGAAGGAAGGCCGCCTCACCATCGTCGACAGCATCGACCTCGGTGAAGTGAAGACGAAGAAGCTCGCTGGCGTGCTCGTCACGCTGCAAGCTGGAAAAAAGACGCTCGTCGTGGACGAGGGGAGCAACCAAAACCTCCGCCTCTCGATCCGCAACCTGGAGAACAAGCTGTTCCTGCCCCCCGAGGGCGTGAACGTTTACGACTTGTTGCGGCACGACCACCTCGTGCTCTCCAAGGGTGCCATCAAGGCGCTCGAAGCCCGTTGCCTGGACAAGGTCGCGGTCGCGGATAGCGCGGAGGCCAAGCAATAATCATGAAGCCCACCGACATCATCAAGCGCCCCGTTGCGCTGACCGAGAAGGCCACCCGCCTCAAAGAGGCGAACAAGGTGATCTTCGAGGTCGCGCTCAGCGCCAATAAACTCGAAATCAAGTCCGCGGTCGAGACGCTCTTCAACGTCAAGGTCGCCGACGTGAACACCATCGTCATGCGCGGCAAGATCAAGCGCATGGGTCGCGGGCTGGCCAAGCGCCCCAACTACAAGAAGGCTGTCGTCACGCTCCGCGAGGGCAACGACATTCAGTTCTTCGACGAGTCGAAGGAATAAGTCATGGGTATCCGAGCCTACAAACCGACCTCACCCGCTCGCCGCTTCTACACGGTCAGCGACTTCAAAGAGATCACGACCGACGTTCCGGAGAAGAAGCTCCTCGAGTCGAAAGCCCGCACTGGCGGCCGCAACCACTACGGGCGCATCACGTCGCGCTTCCGTGGCGGCGGTCACAAGCAGGCCTACCGCATCGTCGATTTCAAGCGCGCCAAAATCGGCGTGCCGGCGAAGGTGGCTGAGATCGAATACGATCCCAACCGCACTGCCCGCATCGCGCTGTTGTATTACGCCGACGGCGTAAAAACCTACATTCTGGCGCCCGATGGCCTGAAGCAGGGCGATGTCGTCGTTTCCAGCCGTACTGCTGACATCAAGCCGGGCAACAGCTTGCCGTTGGCGGTCATTCCGGCCGGCACGATGATTCACAACGTCGAGCTCCGAAAGGGCAAGGGCGGTCAGCTCGTGCGTTCGGCCGGCGTTGCCGCTCAGCTCATGGCGCGCGACGGCGACTACGCCACGGTCAAGCTGCCCTCCGGTGAGATTCGCAAGATCCACATCGAGTGCCGCGCCACCATCGGCCAGGTTTCGAACGGGGAGCACCAGAACATCAGCCTTGGTAAGGCCGGTCGCACTCGTTGGCTCGGTCGTCGTCCGCACAACCGCGGCGTCACCATGAACCCCGTCGATCACCCGATGGGTGGTGGTGAAGGCCGCACCAGCGGTGGCCGTCACCCCTGCTCACCGTGGGGCCAGCTCGCAAAGGGCCTCAAGACGCGCAACAACAAGCGCACCGACGGCATGATCGTCAAGCATCGCAAGGCGAAGGGCGGCTGATATGGCACGCAGCATTAAAAAGGGTCCGTTCATCGACGGCCACCTGGCAAAGAAGATCGAAATCACCGTGGCGCAAGCCAAGAAGAACGTGATCAAGACCTGGTCGCGTCGCTCCACCATCATCCCGGAAGCGGTCGGGCTCACGTTTGCGGTCCACAACGGCCGTAAGTTCGTGCCCGTGTTCGTTACCGAGAACATGGTCGGTCACAAGCTGGGCGAGTTCGCGCCCACCCGCACTTTCCACGGCCATGCCGGGGACAAGAAGGGTGGAGCCAAGCCGGGCGGCGCGTCGCAAGCGCCCAAGCCGGCAGCGGCACCAGCCGGCAAGCGCTGAGCCTTACGGCAGTGTAACCAAGCCGGGCGGCTCCGAAAGGAGCCGACCCGGCTTCGTTGCGTTTGTGGGTCGCGCCCTCCACAGCCCTCCGCCCGCGAGCGGGGCCATCGGGCCTTTCCCCACAGCGGGCGGAGGCTCACTAGAGCGCTTTCACAAGGCGCGGCAGGGCTCTGCGCGTGAGGTTCTGGTCTGCTTCGAGACCGCAGAGGGCGCTGGGCTAAACGCTAGCGCTCGACGCTG
>JAYUYU010000216.1:0-6778 GCA_043752365.1 Myxococcales bacterium
GCCGAGAAGCCACGCATCGACTACCCGCCGGTGAGCTTCTATTGGTTCTCCGGTGCCGCCTTCACGAGCGGGATTGAGACGCACACGGTCGACCGCCAAAAGCTCCGCATCTACAGCGCCGAAAAAAGCGTTGCTGATGCCTTCAAATACCGCACCAAGCTCGGCCTAGATGTCGCTCTCGAAGCCCTGCGAACGTGGCGAGCGCGGCGCGGCGCCGTCATCGAGCGCCTGCTCGAGCAGGCACGCGCCTGCAGAGTCGAGCGCGTGATGCGTCCCTACCTGGAGGCACTGGCTTAACGGGCAACACTGCCGCGTAGGTGCACGGCGGGGCCATAGGCCCATGCTAGGGTTTGCCCTGCAGTGATCATCGCCGACGCCCGTCTCCTTGCCGCCCTCTCCGGGATGGCGTTCGTCTTGGACGTCAATGCGCAGCTGGCAAGGTTGCCTGCCACGGGGCGCACCGAGTCGCGTGGGTGAAGGCACCAATCTTTTAAAGCGCTGCGCCGATTGCAGACCGAACCCTTCGCCGCTGCGCTGCAGGGGCTCAGGGCTTGAGACGAATGTGGCGCGACGCGGCGCGCACCGATTCTTTTGTGATGTGCGACGACTCGGGCGCGTTGCCGAATGCAAAACTGATACGCTGCTCGTGAAGATCCTCTTCGGATACCTCCTTCGAGCGGGCGTCTGCGAGCAAGCGGGACAACTTGGGGTCCACCGCCAGAGTCGATTGGAATTGCTTGCGAGCTGCCATTCGAAACTGCTCATCCAGTAGGGCGCGAGGCGTGTCTAGTCAAGCCGCCACAGCGTCGCGACTGTGCGGTGCCTACTTTGCGGCGCTGGCTGGCGATGGCGGGCGCACGTGAACGACCTTGCCGCCCACTACCTCGACGAGGGACGTGTTGGTCGCGGCTGCCAGCTCTTCGGCTCGCTTTCGCGCACGGAGCAACGCGGGCAGCGTGCGCGCCAACAGCGGGCTCTTGGCTTGCTCGATAGGCTTCGGATTCATCGCTTCTCGCCCCAGTCTAGCAGCACCGGGATGGACTCGGAATTGTCGTACAGCACCCAGGCGTCGACCAGCCCCCTGTAGAATGCTGTGGAAATGGGCTCTTCCGGCCGCAAAGCGACGGCGAACCACCGCCTCGGGGATATTGTGCCCACCCTGAAGGACGCGCTGAGCCACACGTGCGAGCGCCGCCTCGGCACTCGGCAGCGCCAGGAACCACAGCGCCACGTGGTAGCCGGCAGCCTGCCATTCGCGAATCGAATGCGCGTAGCTCCGATTCGCGAGGGTCGTCTCGAAGGCGAAACTTTCACCCTTGGCTGCCTCTTCCCGAATCCGCTGAAGCATGAACCGAGCGGCGCGCATCGCTACCTGCTCAGGGTGCTGCGGCGACAGCTCGGCTGCGATGATGTCGGCGTTCAAGAATGTTGGGCAGCCGGCCTCCGTCACGAGGAATTCGCGAGCGAACGTCGTCTTGCCCGCGCCATTCGGCCCCGCGAGAATCAAGATCTGTTTGCTCATGCCGCCTCCAATCGTAGCCTGGCAGGCTGGCTTCGCAGCAGGAAAACTACCCCACTCGAGTCAGGGTTCGGCGAAAGTCCAGACGAGGTCTGGACTTTTCGCGACTCCTCCATCAAGAGGCGGCCGTGCGCGCGGGAGCCGTCTAGCGCGATTCACGCTTCATTGAAGACGAGGCGCAACAGCATTGCGACGTCCCACTCATCGACGACTTCGCAGGTAAATTCGGCCTGGTTTTCGCGATAGGGACCAAACACGTGCTCTGGCGCCAGCCCCGCCACGTTCGCCTGTCTGAGATCGAGCGAAGGGTCGAACAAGCCGAACGTGGGTCCGCGATACGGAGTCGGGCGCCGCACACTGATGGTCCACTCGCGCGGCCATCGGCAGCCGGCGCCAAAATCATGCTTCAGCGCCACGAGCACACCGCGTCGAGTGAGCGCCACGGCCGGCATGGGCAGGCGTTCCTCGGGCGGAGGCGTGTCGACCACGTAATGGCCGACGACCCGCACTTGTTCGACCGCGTGCTTGGACCCGAAGCGCCGGATGAGCTCCACGTAGTCCCACCAACCCTTGCCATACTCGTACTGCGAGGGAATGTTGTTGTCACCGACCCAGCGATCGAACTCCGTTGCCTTCGCGGCGTTCGCCACTCTTTCGGCGGTGGCTCCGACGCTTTCGCCGACGAACTTCGCAATCCAATCCTCCCAGCTAGCGTCGCCTTCGTCCCCTCCCCCGTGCTGCGAGGCCGTTGCGTCCTCGACGAAGTACTCGCCGGGCGCTAGCTCACGCAATTCCTCCGGGACGTCCCGACCGTTCCACTTGATGACCGTCACACCTCCGTTTTACGCCCGAGATTCGCCCTTCGCCAGCGGGCGCAGAGGAGTTTAGAAAGTCTCAGCACCGCTGAGACAACCTTGGAGCTGCCCAAGGACGCCAAGATCATTCGCTACCGGCGCCGGATCGAACGAAACCTTTGGGCGGGTACGATGGCGCCGTTCGACCACCCGGGCGTCCACCTCCATTCTCCCGCCATCGCCGGTTCGCCCCGGGGTCGAAAATGCACAACGGGTGATGCGCCGCCGTCTCCCGCTGGCCCCAAGCGCCGCCGCTCCCCGGGTCGAACCATTTCCGGCATTCGCAGTCGCGCCAGGCAGGGTTGCTCGCGCATTGGTGCCGCTCGATCTTCTGGAACCGCCCCGCGCTAATCACCGTTCCGGCTCGTAGAGCACGAGAAATCCGTCAGTGGCGCCCGCGTCGATTTGACCGGGCAGCGCGGCGCCCCCTGTGTACCCGGTCACGAACATGTTCCCGTCATTCGCGACCTTAATCGATACCCCGTACTGGTTGCGGCTTGCGACTAACTCCTTCGTCCACAGCTCCGCGCCGCCGGCGTCGTACTTGCGAATCATCGCGTCCGAATTTAGCGGACGCGGGAGTTGCAGCAGCCCCCCATCGGTGAAGCCGGTTACGTACACATAGCCATTGCGATCAACATCGACGGAGAACCACGCATTGAAACCATCGGCGTAGGGCGAAACGAGCTCTCGAGACCATTGCGGAGCCCCTGACGAATCATACTTTCGGAGCAGGCCCACTCGGGTCTTGATGGTCGTGCACGTCGCGGCGTTGGTCTGAGCACTGAAAGTATCTACCTCACACGGAGCACAAACGCGGTCGCTGCTGGCTGTACCGGCGATCAACACGAACTCACCAGGCTTGCAGTCAGTCCACGGCCGACATGTGAGCGCCGCATTGGCGTCGTTGAAATGACCCGTCGAGCAGGACTGCGACTCGCCGCCTGCACCGGCGCTCGATGAGTCTTCGCTCGAGGACTCCCCGCCACTGCCGGCTGTGATTTCGCCCGTGCGCTCGCCGCCTTGATTGTCGCCGCCGCCAAGGGACTGTCCAGCCCCGGCGCTTGGCTCTGCTCCACTAGCAGCCGCTCCACCTTGTACACCCGGGCTTGTCGGGGCTCCGACGGCCGGCGAGCCCTCACCCGTCGAGGGAAGCGAGGTCGTGCGCCCGCAACACGCGAGCGCGAACGTCGTAGCAAAGAATGCTTGATTGAGCCCTAGCCTGGTGAACATCGCCCCTCCTTGCGTTGCCTGTCGAGTAGGTGACACAGCCACCACCCGGACCTCGAGGGTAGGGCCTGTCGTCAGAGTGGTCAGGCAAAGATCTGGGGAAATTTTCGTGTCGATTGAGTGCAGAAGACATTTCTTCGTCAGGCAGTTTCGCGCAGCTGAGATCTCGCGTCGTGGGTGCGTGCAAGTACCGGCTGGCCAGCGCGCTTCACGACCCAGTTAGTCTGTTCGTCAGGCAGTCGCGTGCGCGTCGTTGGCCGTTGCCTCAAGCACTGGAAGCGGGGCACGAGCATCTTCCGCGAGCTGCGTGCGCGGGGCCTTCCCCGCGCCGACGCGGCCAAGGTGGCGGGCAACGGCCGGCGTGGTGGAGAAACTCAAGGCTGCTCATCAACAAGGCCTTCCCCATCGTTACTTCGACCAACTGGGCGTCCCCCGGCTGGCCTCGTGACCTCAACTTTTCGAACCGCCCGGTGCGGACCCGCATGCCGGGTGGTGTGGCAGGGGACCCGAGGGAATTCCTCGGGCCCCTATGCCGATTGTCCAGGGAGATCCCTGACCTGGGCTCGGTTTTCGGCGGGGATTCACGGATTAACACCCGGGTCTTTGGGGCCGGGAATCGACGTAGCTCTGAACCCGGGTTATAACTTCGTAAGAACGAAGGTCACATGGTCAAGAAGCTCAGCCGCATCGGGAACAGCTTGGGCGTCATCCTGGACCGGCCGGTCCTGGAGCTGCTCCAAATCGACGAAAACACGCCCCTCGAGATCACGACGGATGGCGACGTGCTCGTGCTGCGCCCAGTCCGAGGCGACAAGAAGGACCGCGTTCGCGCCTCGGCCGCCAAGATGGTCAAGGCCCACGCAAAGACGCTAGCCAAACTTGCCAAATGATCGCGCCTGAGTTCCTGGACCTCGAGGAAGTGCTCGAGATTCACGCGCTCCAGCTCCATGAGTTCGGCGGCATCGCCGGGGTGCGCGATCGGGGATTGCTCGAGCCGGCCGTGGAGCAGCCTCGGGCAACCGCGTTTGGAGAGCTCCTGCATGTCGATCTGTTCGAGATGGCTGCTGCTTACCTCTTTCATATCGTGAAGAACCCACTTTCTTGGGTGGCAACAAGCGCACGGCATTGGTCGCCGCGCTGGTGTTCTTAGACATCAACGGCGTGTCGCTTGAACGCGACGACGAGCGACTGACGCCGAGCGACAGAACGCGCACCTCCTTGGCGGCACGCTCACCCACAAAACTCAATGAACGATGGCCTTTGGCCTGGAGCCTGCGCCGTCTTGAATTCCCGGCGCCTCCACAGAAAACCCCAACGACGGTTGGGGTTTTCGTCTTTTGTGTCCAGGGAGATCCCTGAGCTGGGGTCGATTTTCGGCCGCGATTTGACGGTCCGTACCCGGGTCCAGCAGATTCAGGCGGCGCGACCAAAGGTGATTTTTGCGGAGACGCCAAGCGCGCCGAGCACGCGAAGCATCAGGTCGGTCGAGATATCCTTGGTGTTCCGATTGATCAGAGCGGTGATGCGCGTTCGCGAAGTGCCAGCCAGCGCAGCTACCTGCGCATGGGTCAGCCCGCGCTTCTCGATCACCTGGATGACCTTGGTGTTGAGCGCGCTACGAACCGCGATTTCGATGCCATCCGCGCGCTCGAGGCCGAGAACCTCAGCCAGGTCACCAGCCGAACGCGCCACGATAGCTTTGGCCTTCTTTTTCATCACAGCATCTCCTTGAGGCGCTTCTTGCCCAGCTCGATTTCTCTATCGGGCGTCTTCTGAGTCTTCCGGATGGAACTTGGCAAGCTTCACGGCCTCGAGTGTCCCAGATCTGAGACCTTCAGGCAAGGACGCGAGACAACGTCTTGCAACTCAGGGATCTCCCTGAGTGCAGCGTCGAAATGCGACGCCGAGCGACAGAACGAGCATCGCCATCGCTTCCACCCCACCGGGGCGTCCCGCAGCCTGCGCCAGGGCAGCTATGCCTGAAGCGTTCCCCAACGTGCAAATCGAGATTGCCAAGCTTTTCTGAGGGTCTCCAACAGACGCGGAGCCGTCCGCCAGCCTGAGCGTCTAGGGTGCCGAGGTTCGCCGGGCCGAATGTTTGGCAGGAAAATGCGCTGCGTCGTCAACGTAGCCTCAGCAGGCGTGTTCCTTGGTTAGGCAGTGGAAAAGACATGAAAGCAATCGTCCAAGATAGGTACGGCTCCGCCGACGTGCTGGAGCTCCGCGAAGTCGAAAAACCTAGCTGCGGGGACGGGGACGTGCTGCTCCGCGTGCACGCAGCCGGCGTCGACCCGGGCGTCTGGCACTTGATGACCGGGCTGCCCTACCTGGTTCGCCTCATGGGCTTTGGCTTCAGCAGGCCCAAGAATAGCGTCCGGGGGCGGGATGTCGCCGGCATCGTCGAAGCCGTGGGCAAGGATGTGACTCAGCTCAAGCCGGGCGACGCGGTGTTCGGCATCTGCGAGGGTTCCTTCGCCGAATACGCCTCCGCCAAAGCGGATCGCTTCGTGCTCAAGCCCACGAACATCAGCTTCGAGCAAGCCGCGGCTCTGCCCATCTCGGGCGCCACGGCCCTCAACGGCCTTCGGGATGTCGGGAACGTCCAGGCTGGACAACGGGTGCTCGTGATCGGCGCGGCGGGCGGCGTGGGTTCATACGCCGTGCAGCTCGCCAAGGCGTTTGGCGCCCTCGTTACCGGCGTGTGCAGCACGTCAAAAGTGCAGCTGGTCAGAGCCTTAGGGGCGGATGAAGTCATCGACTACACGCGCGAAGCCTTCCTGGATGGCGCGCGACACTTCGACCTGATCCTCGACACTGCGGGGCGCCGTCCGGTGTCGCAACTCCGCAGGGCCCTCACCCCCCAAGGGACACTGGTTATGGTCGGCGGCGAAGGCGGGGACCGCTTCCTCGGCGGATTTCAACGGCAGATTCTGGCACCCCTTGGTTCCCTTTTCTCCAAGCAGAAGCTGACCGGGCTCATGTTCGAGGAGCGGCAGCAGGATCTACTGACGCTCAAGGACCTCACCGAAGCCGGCAAGCTCACGCCAACCATCGACCGAACCTTCCCACTCGCTGCTGTTGCTGACGCAATACGGTACCTGGAGCGCGGGCACGCGCGCGGGAAGGTCGTGGTCGGTATTCATTGAGGCTGCGAACACCGAAGTCGATCCGTTAG
>JAYUYU010000217.1:0-2597 GCA_043752365.1 Myxococcales bacterium
TGGGCGCGGCGCGCGCGGGCTAACGCCCGCGCCAGGAACCTCGGCCTATCAAACAAAGCTGCGCGTTGCGTGCGGCTTTTCGGGCACGGGCACGGGCACGGGCACGGGCACGTTTACGGCGAGACCGAGGATTCAGGGACAACGCCCGACCCCTGACCCCCAAGACCCACATCACCCTCCAACGCCGCCAGTCTCCTGACAGTGCCGCTACGTCTCCGCGCATTTGCCTCATGGCGTCCGCGTTCTGCTCGTACAATCCTAACTTCCCCACGTGCGCGCTCGCCCCAATCCCGTCGAAGCCCTCGCTACGCTAGCCCGATTGACCGACGAGGGCGAACGGCGCGCAAGCTGGCGCCAAGCCGTCGCGGCGCTTGGCTACACCACGGCCAGCGCAGGCCCGCCTCCGCTCGACGGCATCGCTCCCGAAGTTCTGACGCGGGCCGCGCAAATTGCGCTGGAGACTGGCTTGGCCGATGATCTCGAGTTCCTCGCGCCCGGGCCAGCCGCGGTCGCGCTCTACGAGATGAGCGCGGCCCTGCCGCTGGGGCGTGAACGCCGAGAACTCGGCCGGCGTGTGTTCGCGCGCTTGTACGAAGGCACCGCGGCCACCTTCGCGACCGTGGCCGCGCGCATGGCGTTGAGCTCTGGCAAGCCTTTCGAAGCCGCCTCGTTGCGCGCTCGCGTCGGGCTGGTCTTCGATTTGCCCATCGGCTGCGGCGTCAACCCCGACGCCTTGGCGCTTACGCTAGTGACCCGGCGCGAGATGCGCGAGCGCTGGCTCGACAAGGCCCGAACCGGTACCTTGCCGGTGCGCAGGCTGGCCGCCAAATTGCTCGAACACGCCTCGCGCGAGGCCGTTTTCCGCGCCCAGCAAGGCGATCTGTACCCGCGTGATCTGCTGCTCAGCGAGCCTATCCGCTCGATTTACGAGAACCTGCTACATGACCGCGAGCCGTTGGTGTGGCGACACGCGGCGGTCGCACGCGGCATCTTGTCCGCTATTCAGCCGAGCTTGCGCGAAGAGATCGACGTTGCGCTCGACCCAAACCTGTCGCCCACCGAATGGCGGCGCGCGGGCGTCTCGCTGGTAGCGACCCTGGTCAGCGAGCCCGAAAGCTCGCTGCGCGCGCTCAAACAGCTGCTCGACGGGCCCGTTTCCAGTACCGATCCGGGGCTGGCGGCTACTTTGCTCATGGGCCTGCCGCGCGTGATCGAAGCCGAGCCCGACGCCGCCGAAGGCCTGCTCGACATGCTATGCGCCAAACGACGCCCCGACGTCGCCGAGGCTGCCGCCGCGCTGTTCGCCGATCTCAGTAGCGTAAGCTTTGGCCAGCGCGCCGCGAAGGTCTTGAAGCAAACGCTGACGTTGCGCCTCGACTCGCAAAGCTCGGTGCTGCGCAGTGTGGCCGAGCGCGCCGTGCGCATTTTGGATCGCGAGCAAGACGAGCAGACGGAGGTCGTGGCTGCGGTTCGGCGTGCGTTGTTGGCCTACGAATCGAAGGGCGCTCGCGCCGCGACCGACTTGGCGATTCAAGCCGTCGCCACCGCGCATCGCGGCATGGACTTCGTGGCGTCGCACGATCCACACGACGAGCAAATGCTGCCGTACGTGCTGGGCGCGCTCAGCGATCTCGACGCCGCCGCGCTGGAGAGCCCGCGGCTTTCCGATTTGATGCTGCTTGGGCGCCGCCCCGGGGACACCGACACCAGCGTGCCCGAGGTCGAGCGACTGCACGATCGCCTCGGCAATTTCCTGCTGGAAGCCGAGACCAGCGCCAACGAGACCGCGCCGTCCCCGGCCCTGGCGCTCGGCGAACAGCGGCGCTTGAAGGCGCTGCTGCACTTGGTAGACTTGGAAGCCGCACGCGCCGGGGACGAAGAAGGCGGAGTGAGGAAGCGAGTGCGCCGCGCCGTGGGCGTGATGATGCGCCGCGTGGGGCACCAGCCGGAGCCGATCGTGCATCGCATTGCCTGCGCCACCTTGGCACGCAGCTTCGACGCTGCGGTGCGCGAAGGCGTGAGCGATCCGTCCGATCTGTTGTTGGCGCTCGCGTCGCACGTCGACCAACTGCCGAGCCTGGAAGCGGTGGCCGAAGCCTCCACCAACCCCGAGGTGCGCAGCGCCGTTTCGGGTTACGTCGACTTCTTGAATCCGGCCAACGCCGAAGCCGGCGACGGCGGCGCCGAGTCGCAGCATTTCGAGACGCACATGGGCGCCAGCATGCAGGGCGAGCCCCGCAAGGTGGCCATGCGCCTGCTGCGGCTTTCGCGCAGCTTGGGCGCGGGGGGCTCCTACCGCGGCGAGGCGCTGCGGCGCGTGGTGCAGCGCTTGGCGCGCTCACTCGAGAGCGTCGCTGCCGCGCGCTGCCAGTCGGATTTGGTCGACGCCAGCGGCGGCTCCGCGGACGTCATGAGTGACATCGACCTCGCAGTCGACGGGCTCCGGCGCCTCACGCAGGGCGCGCTGCGGCGCGTGCTGGACGTCGACCCGATGGCGATCGCGGTCGTGACCGACGTGGCTTCGGTGGCAGCGCTCGTCGAGCGCACCGTGCGCTCCAACGTGCCGCCCAACGCCGCGCAGCTGCAAATGGCCGTCA
>JAYUYU010000218.1:0-2595 GCA_043752365.1 Myxococcales bacterium
TGAAGGGTAAATGCCTGCCGCGTCCGCTCGTTCCAGCGGACCAGGCCGAGGACGGCCTCGAAGCCGGCCAGGTGCCTTGCAAGGTCATCGAAGCCGTGCTGCCGCAAAATGGCGCTGCTTGCTCTTGCCCGGCCGACACGAAGCGCGTCGACACCACGCCGGTGCTGCGCAAAGCCGTGCTCAATAAGCTGCAGGAGGGCGACAGCTGCGGCGACGGCAAGACGGAAGGCGTGACGAAGTGCGAGGACTTCTGCACTTGCGAGCTGCTGCAGCTCACAGGCTCCGGGCCCGGTGGCGAGCTGAACAAGTGCCAGAACGACGCTAGTCCCCCCTCGACGCCCGGCTACTGCTACGTCAACGCGGCCCCGAACGAGACGAACATCGGCAACGCGGACCTAGTCAAGGACTGCTCGGCAGACAGCAAGCGCCTGCTGCGTTTCGTGGGTGACACGCCGGCTCGGGGCGCTATCGCGCTCGTGGCTTGCTTGGGCGCCTCGCTCGGCTCTCAGTAACACAGCGTGGCTACAAGGCGGGCGTGCCGTAGTAAACTACGGTCGCCCGCCGCATGGACGCCAAGAAGACCATCCTAGTCGTCGAGGACGAGCCGCAGCTGGCGCTCGGGCTGAAGGACGCGCTCGAGTTCGAAGGCTTTCGGGTGCTTACCTGTGGCACCGGTCGCGAAGGCGTCGGGCTCGCTAAAAGTGAGCGCCCGCACGCCGTGCTGCTCGACTTGATGCTGCCCGACATCAACGGCTACCAGGTCTGCGAAGAGATCCGCAAAACGGACGGCTTCGTGCCGATCTTGATGCTGACCGCCAAGAGCCAAGAGGCGGACAAAATCCGCGGCTTGGACGCGGGCGCGGACGACTACGTGACCAAGCCGTTCAGCGTGGGCGAGCTGGTGGCGCGCTTGCGTGCCATCTTCCGCCGCACCCAACCTCGCTCCGAGACTCAAACGCTGACTATCGGCGAAGCGGTCGTCAACCTGTCCGGGCACACGCTGCAGCGAGGCAGCGCCGTCGAGTCGCTCTCGTTCTACGAGGTCGAGCTCTTGCGGCTGCTCCACGAACGCGTCGGCCAACCCGTCAGCCGCGACGAGATTTTGAACAAAATATGGGGCCTTGAAGCCACGCCCACCAACCGCACGATCGACAACTTCATCGTCAAGCTGCGCCGCAAAATCGAGCGGTCACCGGACAAGCCCGAGCACATTCTCACAGTGTACGGCTTCGGCTACAAACTGGCTTTGTGAGCTCGTTCTCCTCCGTGCTTCGCTGATGGCGCCCTGCAGCTCTCGCTACGGGCTCAGCAGCGGCAGGACATTTCTAGGGTCGCACGCGACTGTTTTCGAGTTTTGCGCGAGCTCGCCGGGGTTCAGAGCGCTGAGCGAAACTCCTTCGCGGGCGCGCCGCACTTCGAGGTGCAGGTGGACGACGCCAGGGCTGCCCGAGTCGCCGACGTAGCCGACGATGGCGCCAGCCGGCAAACTGGCACCGCGAGCCAGGCCCGAGGCGGGCTTTTCGAGGTGTCCGTGGATGACCAGGTAGTCGCGCAGTGTGCTCTGCTCGCGCACGGCATGGTGCGTGACCACGGAGTTGCCGAACAGCTTACCGACGAACAGCACGTCGGCGTCGCCGACCTGGTGCTCAAGCGGTACCAACGCGACTGGGGTACCGCGCTTCTGCGCGACGTCCATGCCACCGTGACCGACGGCCTTCATCTCGGCGCCGCGTCGTTGCGCGTCGTCCGGCAGATCGAGATCGTAGCCGCTGGTCACGAACGATTGCTGAGGCAGGGGAGCCACCGGCAGTTGGTACTTGCGGTAGTCGGCAGGCCGCTCGGGCCGACGGGGGATTTGGTCGTAGACGCGCAGGTGTCCGGCTCGATCGCGGTGTTGCGCGCGTTGCTCAGCCAGCGCTTCGCCCCCACGGCTGGCGTCGGGCACTGGCACACACACTCCGCCGTCGGGCAGGGTGCGCGCGGGGCAAGAAGGAGCGCCAGCTGCCCGGGCGCCAGAGGTAGCTTGGGGCCTCGCACCCGCTGGGTCTGGTTGGCTGACCCGCTGTTCGGCGCCTGGGGCGCCGAACAGCGTGACCGCGCGCAGGCCCGCCGCCACCGCTAGCAATGTCGCGGCGGAGCGGACCCGCGGTCGCGCAACGCGCGCCCTGTACGGGGCGGGTGGGGAAGCCGGCGGGGCAACTGTAGGCATTTGAGACCGGACCCCAGCTTAACGCCCCAACGCGGCGCTAGCTTCCGAGAATGAGGTCTGATACCTCGATGGATTCGTGTTTCCGACGGACAAGCTGAGCCCCGCCGACGCGGCCATTTTGGAGACGTTCGTCGTGCCACGCTACCTCTCCCTGTTTGGAGAGCTCGCGCTGAAGATGCTGCTGGTCGGCGAGTCTGCCCGCATCTTGCACCTAGGTTGTCGGACCGGCTACCCCGACCTCAAGATTTACGAGCACAGCGACGGCGCGGACATAGTCGGCATCGACCCCTCCCTGCCGGCGCTCGAGCTGGCGCGCAACAAAGCCCAGGTCATGGGCGACGTCCGCATCGAATACCGGCCGACCAGTGACGGCAGCCTGGACGAGG
>JAYUYU010000219.1:0-15991 GCA_043752365.1 Myxococcales bacterium
CCCAGCCAACGAGCCAGCACCGCCCGCCGTATCACCAGCGGCGCCACCCTCAGGCAACGTGACAGTCGGCGTCGGGTCCGCCGACTCGACACGCGTGCACGCCCCGAACGCTCCCGCCGCGACCGCCAGAAGTAGGACGAACTGCCTCAGCTCCACCAGCACCAGAATAACCCGACTCTTAGAGAAGCTCGATGTCTGTGACTATTTCGTGTCGAACTCGACACAAATGAGGCACAGCTGGACGACAGCGCTAGGATGTCTGTCCCTCGATGACCTTTGCACCAGAGCCAAGCCGGGGCCCGGTGAGCGTACCGGCCAGCATCCCGGTCGCTAGCCAGCCGTTGCGGCCGGACGACCCGTCTCTCTACATCAACCGCGAGCTGTCGTGGCTGGAGTTCAACGCGCGCGTCCTGGCTGAAGCCGACGACGCCCGCGTACCCCTGTACGAGCGTGCGAAATTCTTGGCGATTTTTGCGGCCAATCTGGACGAGTTTTTCATGGTGCGCGTCGCAGGCTTGCAGGCGCAGCAGTCCGGCGAGGTCGAAGAGTCGACCCCGGACGGCATGACGCCCCAAAAGCAGTTGGCCGCCATCAGCGAGCGGGCTCAAGAGCTGACTGCTCAGAGCTACCGCATTTGGAACGCGGTGCGACCGGAGCTGCGACGCGAAGGCGTAGCGTTGGTGTCGGCGAGCGAACTCGACGCTAAGGAGCAGGCCGCGCTCGACGAATACTTCGCGAAGGAAATTTACCCGGCGCTGACGCCAATCGCCATCGACCCGGTGCATCCGTTCCCGCACGTGCGGAACAAAAGCATCAACGTCGGAATGATCTTCGAGAAGCGGCCGCACACCCACGAGCCCTCGTTCGGCTTGGTTCAGGTGCCGCACATGATTCCGCGGTTGATCCGCGTGCCGCTGGAAGGTTCTCGCCGCGCCTTCGTGGCGATTGAAGAATTGATTCTGCGGCACACCAAGCTGATCTTCCCGCAGCTGCGCGTCATCGGTCAGTACGCGTTCCGGGTCACCCGCAACTTCGACTTGCAGATCGACGACGAAGAGGGCGAAGACTTGCTGCGCTCTTTGCAGGCCGAATTGCGCCGCCGCGAGCGCGGCCACGCCGTGCGCTTGGAAGTGAGCGGCAGCGCGCCGCAAGACTCGTTGAATTGGCTGTGCCGCGCGCTGGAGCTCGACCCAACACGCGACGTGTTCAACGTCGACGGGCCGTTGTTCTTGGGCGACATGACGGTGCTCACCTCGGGTGACGAACGCCGTGACCTGCGAGACGAAGCTTTTTTGCCGCAGTACGTGCCGCCGCTACGCGACGCCGACGACTTCTTCGAGACCATCGCTGGGCGCGACGTGCTGTTGCACCACCCCTACGAGTCATTCGAGGCCGTGATCGACTTCTTGTCGCAAGCCGCCGAGGACCCGCGCGTGATCGCCATCAAGCAGACGCTGTACCGCACGGGCGGCGAATCGCCGTTGGTGCGCGCATTGCAGCGCGCAGCCGAGCTGGGCAAGCAGGTCATCGCGCTGGTCGAGCTGAAGGCGCGCTTCGACGAAGAGAGCAACATCGCCTGGGCGCGAGCGCTCGAGCGGTCTGGCGTGAACGTGATGTATGGCCTGCTGGGCTTCAAGACACACGCCAAAGTGCTGATGGTCGTGCGGCGCGAACGCGGCGGCTTGAAGCGGTATGTGCACTTGGCCACCGGCAACTACAACCAGCAAACCGCGCGCACCTACGAGGACATTTCGATGTTCACGGCGCGCGAGGACATCGCCGAGGATGCGACTGCGTTCTTCAACATGCTCACGGGCTACAGCTCGCCAGCGCGCTGGAATCGGCTGATTGTCTCGCCGCTGGGCTTGCACGAAGCCGTGTTGGGGCTGATCGCCCGCGAGGCCGAGCACGCCCGCGCGGGGCGCCCCGCCAGCATCGTGGCCAAGCTGAACTCGCTAGTGGACGCCGACGTGATCGCGGCCCTGTACTCGGCGTCCCAAGCCGGCGTGCAAATCGAGCTGCTGGTGCGCGGCATTTGTTGCCTGCGCCCAGGCATAGACGGCGTCAGCGACAAGATCCGCGTGCACACGGTGATCGATCGCTTTTTGGAGCACGCTCGCATCTTTCATTTCAAGAACGGCGGCGACGACGAAGTCTTTTGTTCGAGCGCCGATTGGATGCCGCGTAACTTCCGGCGCCGCGTAGAAGTGATGTTCCCGGTGTTGGACGAAGGGCTGAAGCAGCGCATGATCGAGGAAGTGCTCGGCATCATGCGCAGCGACACCGCCAAGGGTTGGCTGCTCCGCCCCGCGGGCCACTACGAGCGTTCCGACGACCGCGAGGGCCCGCGCAGCCAGCAACGCTTCATGGAGCTCGCCCGTGAGCGAGCGCGCGAGCAAGAGCCCATCCGAGGGCTAGCGTCGAAACCGCTCACCCTGCCGCCGCCGCCCATCGAGCGCCTGCGTCGACCGGCTGAGAAGAAGCGCAAAAAGCGACGCCGGGACGAGTAGGACCTTTTCCAGCATCAGGCGATGCTGGATACTGCCGGGTCGGCTGAAGCTTGGTTGGTGAGCGTCGGGGTCGGCGGGTGGGTCGTTTGCGTCAATGGACGGCCTTCGCCCCGCTGCTGCTGGCTTGTCTGAGCACGACAGCGTCGGCCTGGGCCGAAGGCAGCGCCGCCTCGAAGAAGGTTGCTGTTGGCTTCTCCAACTTGGTCGCTCGGCTGGACAACGACGAGATTGGCTTCGCCAAGGCGGAGTACCGCGTGCACTTGCTGGAGGCGCTGCGCGAAGTGCACGAGCTGGGAGCAATGCTACGGCAACCTCGGTTCGACGTTCTACTGCTGGGACGCGCTCGACTCGGCCGGGCAGAGTTGCGCTGCCGAGTAGCTTGGGCCGAAGCCTCAGCTGCCTGAGGCTTCTTTTTCGCTTGCCGTGGTGAACAGACGGGTCAGGCGCTTGGCGAACGCCGCCGGGTCTTCCAGCGGGGTCCCCTCGGCCAGCATTGCCTGATCGTGGATCAGGTACATCCACTCTTGCACGTTGTCGGAGCCCGGAGCGGCGTCCTCCAAGCGCTGCAGGTTCTTCAACAAGGGGTGCTCGAGGTTCAGCTCCAAGATGCGCTGTGCCTTCGGCATTTCGCGCCCCTGGGCGCGCAACATGCGTTCGATTTGCGGGGGCAAGCCGCCGTCGGGCACAATCAAGCAGGCGGGCGAGTCGGTCAGGCGCGACGACGCCTTTACGCTCGAGACTTGCTCTTTGAGCACGCTGCCAAAGCGCTCCAAAAGCGCAGTTTGCTCTTTGCTTTGAACTTGCTCCGGCTTTCCCTGATCGTCACCGCCGAGCTTGAGGTCCGGTGAGGCTACAGAAATGACGGGCTTGCCGCCGTACTCGCTGAGGCCCGAGACCGCGAACGGATCGACCGGATCGGTCATTAACAGTACGTCGTAGCCCTTTTTCCGCACCTGCTCGAGGTGGGGGCTCTGACTGGCGACGGCCTTGGACGGCGCGGTCACGTAGTAAATTGCCGTCTGATCAGCGGGCGCCGCTTCCAGATACTGGTCCAGGCTCACCAGCTGGCCGGTGGCGGCGCTCTCGTAGCGCAGCAGCTTGGTCAGTTTTTCGCCCGTCTCCGGATCGAAGTGCAGGCCTTCCTTCAGCACCGGCCCGAAGACACCCCAAAACTTCTCGTACTCGGCGGGTTTGTCTTGGGCGACCTCACCCAAGGCGTCCAGCACTTGGTTTTGGACCTGCTTCTTGATCGTGCGCACGACCTTGGAGTCTTGCAAAAGCTCGCGCGAGACATTGAGCGGCAAGTCTTCGGAGTCGACGACGCCGCGCACGAAGCGCAGCCAGCGCGGCACCAGCTCTTCGCAGCTTTCCATGATCAAGACGCGCCGCACGTGCAGGCGCACGCCGTGCTTGGCGTCGGGCTCGAACATATCGAATTGAGCGCGCGTGGGCACGTACAGAAGTCCGGTAAACTCTTGCGTGCCCTCGATGCGAAAGTGACGCTGTACTAGCGGCGGCTGCCAGTCGTGGGTCAGGTGCTTGTACAGCTCAGCGTATTGCTCAGCCGTTACGTCCTTGGGCGAGCGCTGCCACAGCGCCGTTCCACGGTTGATCGGCTCGAAATCGTTGTCCGTGCCCGTCTTCAGAAGCTCGATGGGGTACGAGAGGTAGTCGGAGTACCGCTCGACCAGCTGCCGCAGCCGGTACGGGTCGAGGTACTCGAGCGACTCCTTCTTCACGTGCAAAATGATGCTAGTGCCAGCCGACTCGCGCTCGGCGTCGTCGATGCTGAAGCCGCCCTCGCCCGTCGACTCCCAGCGAAAGGCTTGCTCGGTGCCGGCTGCGCGGCTCACCACCTCGACGCGATCGGCGACCAAGAACGCGCTGTAGAAGCCGACGCCGAATTGACCAATCAGCTGCGGCAAATCGCGGGCCTCGGCGCTTTGCTGCTCGATCTTCTTCAAGAACTCCCGCGAGCCGGACCAGGCAATGGTACCGAGGCTTTGCTTCAGCTCCTCTTCCCCCATGCCGATGCCGTTGTCCCAAATAGTGAGCGTGCCTTGCTCTTTGTTGGGGATCAGTCGCACCTTCAGCGCTTCGTCCGCGCTCCACAGCTCTGGGGCTTGCAACGCGGAGAAGCGACGCTTGTCGAGCGCGTCGGAGGCGTTCGACAACAGCTCCCTCAGGAAGATTTCTTGGTTGCTGTAGAGCGAATGAATGACCAGACGCAGGACCTGGCTCACTTCGGCTTGAAAGGAGTGACTGACGGCGCTCATCTACTAGTTCCTCGGCGCGTAGGTTTCTCACGTAACGCGAGCTGTCAAGGGGGCCATCGCGGACGAAACCGCGTAGGGGCACCGCGGGGGGCGGCGTCGATAGGGTGAAGAGGCTGGAATCGGCCTCCACAAGGAAAGTCTCATGAACACCACAAAGCGTTTCCCGATCGCATTTCTGTTCGCCCTCGCCGCCTTTGGTACGTCGGCCGTGGCTCTGGCTGAAGCCCCCGCCAAGCCCAGCTGCGAAGGTCATGACGGCAAAGGTAAGGGCGCCCACTTCAAGAAGGCCGACAAGAACAGCGACGGCTTCCTCACCAAAGACGAGGTCGGCGACCAGCGCTGGGCGCGCATCCAAGTGGCGGACGCCAACAAGGACGGCAAAGTCAGTAAGCCCGAGATGCAGCAAGCCCGCAAGGACGGCAAGCTGGGGCACGGCAAGCCTTCCAAGAAGGCGTGAAGCCAGCGTAGCTACTCGGCGCTGGGCACGAGATCGACGGGATTGGACGGAGCGCCGCTGTGAAGCGCTCCGTCGCCTACCCAAAATAGGTAGCGGTTGCCGGGAGCGTTATCGAGCAGCACGTCGAACTGAACGGCAGCGCCCGGCTCGGTTTGAAAGCTGAAGCCGTCGAAGTCACTGCCGGTGGTGGCGACCAGGCGCGCTTGGTTGCCGGCGCCGAGCGTGACCGAGTCATCGCTTTCGAGATCTAAGGGTGACACGTTGAGCAGCGCCACATCGGCAACCGGCTTGACGACGATGTCCCAGTAGCAGTCGCCGCTTTGCTCGACGTCACAGCTAGTGGTGACGTGGTAGGTGCCTCCGGCTTCATACTCGACGAAGGCGCCAGCGCCTACGCCCGGGTCGACGTCGAGCAACTGGTCGGTGTCGATGGTTGCTTCTTCGATCTTGTCGGTGGGCGCGGGGGCTGGTTCGTAGTCCCAATCGTCATGGTGAGAGGACGTGTGGTCCCCGTAGCCACAAGCAACGAACAATGGGAGCGCGAACACGACCAGCAGCGGGCACGAGCAGCGAGTAGGCAGCATCTTCGCAGAGTTTCAGCAGGAAAGAGCGGGAACTTCAAGTCAGCGGCGACGAAAGCTTCCGCCACCCTTGGGCATGCGCTGGAGCGACGGCGACACGCTGCGGGTGGTGGAGGGCGCAAAACTACGGGACGGCGAGGGGGCCACCCGGATCCGAGTAGGAGCCACGCTGCGCGGCTCGACACGAATGCGGGCCGGGGCGCTGGTGCGCGGCTCGACGCGCATGCGCTCGGGAGCGCTGCTGCGCGGTTCGGCGCGAACGCGACTCGGAGCATTGGTACGCGGTTCGACGCGCATGCGGTCGGGAGCGCTGCTGCGCGGGTCGTTGGACCAAGACGACGAGGACGCGGGCGTGCGTCGCACGTCGGCGGGCGAGAACCGATTGGGCGAAAGGCGCGCGGCGTCGGGCGGGGGCGCGCTGCGAACCGCCGGCACGGCTTGCGGCGGAACGCGCGCCGCCGAAACCGCAGGCCCGCGTGGAACCCGGGATGGACCGATAGGAGCGGGGCGAACGCCGGGCGCCGAAGCCGTACGTTGAGAGGGCCGCGCCGGAGCGCGATACGGCGTCGGGTGAACGTGCGAATGGCTCGCGATGTCGTGCACCAATTGGCGATCACGCACGATGTGATGGTGAACCCGGTGGTGGAAAACGTACGCGCTGGGGCAGAACACGTACGGTAACGGAGGCGAGTACCAGAGCCCGAACGCATGGCCGTTTCGCCAACCCCAGGTGGGCGGCATGGGCGCCCAACCCACGTAGGCATAGCCTGCAGTTGGCACACGCCACACGACCCAGGCATTGGCGTAGGTACGGCCGGGTACCCAGGCCCAACCGTGCCCGGAGAGCCAAACCCAGCGCCCATAGTGGAACGTGGCCCAGCCGAACGGGTAGTCGCTAGCCCAGATCCAATCGTCGTCGGCCGTGAGGGCCCAGCGGCCACCGGAGACGTAGGGTGCAAAATCGGCCCCGACCACCTCGCGGTTCGGCACCCAGACCGTGCCGTAGCTCGAATCGGAGACCCACGCGCCGTACGGATCGAGCGCGGGTCGGAAGGTCGTGAGCGCGCTGGGATCGGTATCTGCCACGTCGGTGGGGGCTGGCGCCGCATCGCCGACGACGGGCTCGTCGTAGTACGGCGCGGGCGCAGCCTCCGCCACGGGCGGATCGAACCAGCCGCTGTCGTCCGCCTGTTGCGCGTTGGCGAGGCGCACCGGCAGGAGGGTACCGAGAGCCACCGCGGCGAGCAGCGCTAGGCGCGCCCAGCGCAGAGCTGTCCGCGGCCCGTGATGGTGGGAAGACCCGTGCACGGCCCAAAGCATGGTACGGGCGGGCCGGGCGGGCAAGGCAGCGGGTCGAGACATGGGGACAATTGGTTTGACGTGCCAGAGCCCCATCGGCTTCAGACGCTGCCGGTTGCGCGGATTGTGAGGCGGCCAGCAACGGCCCTACACTGCCGCAAATGTTGGACTTCGAGCTCGCGCGTCAGCGCATCCTCGCCCAGGTAACGCCGCTGGAGAGCGAGCTTGTTCCCGTCGACGAAGCCGACGGGCGAGTTTTGGCAGAAGATCTACGCTCGAGCGTCGATCTGCCCCCGTTCGACTACAGCGCGATGGATGGCTATGCGGTCAGGGCGGCCGACTTGAGTGGAGCGGGACCTTGGCGCCTGCCTGTTTCGGCGGAGCAACGCGCCGGCGGCAGCGGGCAACGCCTGAGCGCGGGCACCGCCGCGCGCATTTTTACTGGGGCGCAGCTGCTCGACGGCGCCGACAGCGTCGTGATGCAAGAAGACACGGAGCGGGTCGGCGACGACGTGACGTTTCGCGCCGCTCCGCGACTTGGCAGTCACGTGCGGCGGCGCGGGGAAGACTTGGCGAGCGGCGCGGTCGCGCTCAGCCAAGGCATGCGGCTCAATCCGTTTAGCCTCGGATTGGCGGCGGCGTTGGACCGAGCGCAGCTGCGCGTCGCCAGGCGGCCGAAGGTCGCGCTGTTGTGCACGGGTGACGAGCTGCGCGACGCCGGCTCGGCAGAGCGCCCGGGCTCCATTCCAGACTCCAACGGTCCGAGCCTCGCGGCTTTGGCGCGACGTACCGGCGCCGAGGTGCGCCGCCTGCCACGCACGACGGACGACCTGGAAGAGACGCGCCAAGCTTTGCGGCTTGCGCTCACGCAATGCGACGTGCTGCTGACCGTCGGCGGCGTGAGCGTCGGTGACCACGACGTCGTCAAGACGGCGCTCGAAGCAGAAGGCGTGGACATTGATTTTTGGAAAGTAAAAATCAAGCCCGGCAAGCCGCTGGCGTTCGGCCGCCGCGAGAGCGCGTTCGTGTTGGGGCTGCCCGGCAATCCGGTATCAGCGCAACTCACGCTGTGCTTGTTTGGCTTGCCACTGCTACGCGCGCTGCAGGGCGACGCCGCAGCCCTTCCGCGTGTCACGCAAGTGCGGCTGGGCGGCGCGATTTCGCAAAAGCCGGGACGACTCGGTTTTTACCGCGCGCGGCTGGTCGACGGTCTGGCCGTGGTGCACGACAACCAAGCGTCGGGTGCGCCGACCAGCATGGCCAAGGCCGACTTGCTGGTGATGGTTCCGGAGGACTCGAGCGGTTTACCCGCCGGCGCGAGCGCCAGCGCCTTTTGGCTCGACGACTTGTGAGCCTTGCCGTGACGGCTCCACGGCCCTTGGTGGTTGGCATTTTCGTGGGCGGGCGCGGCAGCCGCATGGGCGGGGTCGCCAAAGGTCTGCTGAAGGCGCCCGACTCCGAGGCCACGTTGGTCGAGCGACTGTACGGCGAGGTGACGCGCGCAACGCCTGAAGCCGCGGTCGTGCTGGTCGGCGACGCCAGCGCGTACGCCGCCCTGGGCGTGGCGGCCGTGCAGGACGAGCCATTGGGTGTCGGGCCGCTGGGCGGACTTCTGGGATTGCTGACCCACGCGGAGCGCCACGGCGCATGCTTCGCGCTAGCTTTGGCCTGCGATCTGCCGCACTTGGGCGCGGAGGTGATCGCGCGCCTGGCGACGGAAGCCAGCGGCGCCAGCGCGCTCATCACCATCACGGCTGGTGTTCGCAATCCACTGCTGACCCGTTACGCGGTGGCCACGGCACTGCCAGCGGCGCGCGCGGTGCTGGGCGCGGGCAAGCGCTCGCTGCAAGCCGTGCTGGACGAGCTGGGCGCCGGCGTGGTGACGCTAGAGCTTAGCGAGGCCGAAGCCGCCACGCTGGGCGACTGGGACACCCCCGAAGACATGCGCTGAGCTACTGCTCGTGATGAGCGTGCGCGTGCTCGCCGCCGCAACGCGCGTCTTCCCAGCCGACCCAATACGGGCCATCGGGACCATGCTCGCGCTTCCAAATGGGTACGCGGTGTTTGATGCGATCGATCAGGGCGCGGCACGCTTGAAAGGCCTCGCCGCGGTGAACTGCGCCGGCCGCGCACACCACCGCCAAATCGCCCACCGCGAGCGAACCTATGCGATGTAGCGCGGCCAGCTTGACCCCGGGAATTTCGAGCTCGATTTCCTCAGCGATGCGCTGCATCTGTTTTTCCGCCATCGAAACGTAGGCGTGGTACTCGAGGCGAGTGACGGCCCGCCCGTCGTTGTGGTCGCGCACGGCGCCTAGGAATAGATCGACACCTCCCACGTGAGGCCCAGAAACGGCGGCCGTAGCGTCGGCGACCGACAGCGGCGTCTCGAGCACCAGAAACAGGCTCATCGGCGGAAGTCCCCGCTGCGCCCGCCCGATTTTTGGGTCAGACGCGTGGGCCCAATCTCCATCGCGCGGTCGAACGCCTTCAGCATATCGTAAACGGTCAGCGCCGCGACCGAGGCTGCGGTCAACGCCTCCATCTCGACGCCTGTCCGATCGAAGCACTCGACGACGACCGCCACCTCGACGCTGCGGGCCTCGGCGTCGAGTGACAGCTGCACGTCCACTTTCGTGAGCGACAGCGGATGGCACAGCGGTATCAACTCTGCCGTGCGCTTGGCGGCCATGATTGCCGCGACGCGCGCGGTGCCCAGCACGTCACCCTTCGGCGCGTCACGATTGCTGGCGCGCTCGAAAGCCTCGGCGTTCATGCTCACGCGGCTCTCGGCTTCGGCGCGGCGCAGGCTGGCCGGCTTGCCAGCCACGCCGACCATGCGCACGCCGCCCTCCGGCGCAACGTGGCTCGAGAACGCGCTCTGTCCGATGATTTCCGCGTAGGCTTGCGCCAGACGCTCGGTGCTCTTGCCGCGCGCAACCTTGGCGAGCGCGTAGCGGTCGAGCCGGCTGAGCGCCGACCAGCTCGCGGGCGGAATCGTGCGCTCGGCCCCGAACGCCGCCCGCAGCGCGTCGTCTGGCGCGGTCGGCGCAGGATCCGCCACGGGCGCCATCACTTCGGCCGGTGGCTGGGCGGCCAACGCCAAGGCGGCGACTCGGGCCACGTCCACGTCGTCTTGAGAGCCCAACACGGTGAGCTCTTCGCGTTCGGCGAGTGAAAGCGAGCGAAAACCTTCGAGTGACAGCTTGCGACCGGCGTGGTCGAGCGCACGCCGAGCCGCGATCGGCAGCAGCTCGAACGCCGCGTCTACTCCGTCGAACCGATAAAGCTTCACGTCGCGAACTATAGATCAGTCCGCGAAAGGGTCGGCCTTGCGAATCTGAACCGCGCAGTACTTGTAAGAAGGTTGCCGAGAATACGGGTCAAAGGCCGCAAATGTCAGCTGGTTTGCCTCCGGGTAGTGCATGGGTACGAAGACTTGCCCCGGGGCAACCACGTGCGTCACGTGCACGGTGGCTCGCAGCTTGCCGCGGCGCGACTCGACGATGGCCTGATCGCTGGGCGACAGGCCGTAGCGGCGCGCGTCTTCCGGGTTTACTTCGACGTACGCTTCTTGGGGGTAGAGCTTGCGCAAGACCGGCGATTTTCCGGTGCGGGTTTGCGTGTGCCACTGGCTGGAGCTGCCGCGTCCGGACAGCAAAATCAGCGGATAGCGCTCGTCTATCGGCTCCGGCAAGGGCCGCGGCGCTTCGAACAAAAGCTTGGCGCGACCGTCCGGATGAAAGAAGCAACCGTCTTCGAACAGTCGGCGTTCGGCCTGCGCCGCCACGTCTTGCCCTTCGGGTAGCGGCCATTGAATGCCGCGCCGGTCGTCCAGCATGGCGTAATCGCGAATGCCGGTGATGTCGCAAGGCTGGCCCTGTGACAGCCGCTTCATCAGCTGAAAGGTGTGTTCGGGGCTCTCGAAATTGCGCAGCATGTCGCCCACACCCCAAGCGTCGGCAATCAGCTTGAAGATGTAAAAATCGGCCAGCGCCTCACCTGGCGCGCGCGAAACCTTCTTCAGCAAGCCAATGCGGCGCTCGGAGTTGATGAAGGTGCCGTCTTTCTCGCCCCAACCTGCCGCTGGCAGCACCAAGTGCGCCAGGCGCGCGGTCTCGGTCGTCGTGTACATGTCCTGCACGACCAAGAATTCGAGGCGCTTCAGCACGTCTTGCGCGTCGGATTGGTTGATCCACGAATGCGCGGTGTTGGTGGCGATGATCCAAAGCCCCTTGATCTTGCCGGCCAGCACCCCTTCGAGGATCTGGTCGTAGGCCAAGCTGCCCTGGTGGGGAATGTTCTCGACGTCGATGCCCAGGACCGTGGCAACCTTGGCGCGGTGCTCGGCATTGGCAAAGTCGTGACCGCCCAGCAAGTTGGTCGTGTTGCTGAACAAGCGCGAGCCCATCGCGTTGCACTGCCCGGTAATCGAGTTGGCGCCCGTGCCGGGCCGCCCGATATTGCCGGTAATCAGCGCAATGTTGATGATGGCCTGCGCGACCCGCACGCCCTCGTGGCTCTGGTTCACGCCCATCGTCCACCAGAAGGACACACGTTTGCCGCGACCAATCGTCTCCACCAGCTGCTCGATGCTTTCGCTCGACAGTCCCGAATCCATCGTCACGTCGGCCAGGGTGAAGCCAGCCACGTGCGCCGCAAACTCATCGAACCCGTTGACGTGAGCGTCGACGAACTCCCGCTTCACGTAGCCCCGCTCGATCAGCAGGTTTGCGATGCAGTACAACAACCGCAAGTCGGATTTGGGGCGCAGCGGCAGGTGCTGCGTCGCCGCCATGGCCGTCTCGGTCTTGCGCGGATCGATGACGATAATCTCGGGACTGTGCGGATTTTTGCAAACGCGCTCCCACATGATGGGGTGCGCAATGCAAGGGTTCGCGCCGACGAACACCAACACGTCGGACTGCTCGAAGTCGTCGTAGGTGAACGGCGGCGCGTCGAAGCCGAAGGCCTGCTTGTAGGCCACCACGGAGGTGGCCATGCACTGGCGCGTGTTGCCGTCGCCGTGCACCATGCCCATGCCGAACTTGGCCAGTGAGCCCAGCAGCGCCATCTCTTCGGTCGGAATTTGACCAGTGCTGATGAACGCGACCGACGCTTTGCCGTGGCGCTGTTGAATGCCCTTGAAATGAGCGCAAAAGGCCTCCAACGCGGTCTGCCAGGGCACCTCTTCCAAGTTGCCTCGCGCGTTGCGCAGCAGCGGCTTGACGGCGCGGTCTTTGGAGTACAGCGGCGTCAAAGCCTCCCAACCCTTCGGGCAAGCAGCGCCCTTGTTGACCGGGTAGTCGCGCGCCGGCGAGAGGTTCACCGCTTGCCCATTCTTGAGGTGCACTTCCAAGCCGCAACCGGTCGAGCAGAAGCCGCAAACGACCGTGGTCGTCGCGTCTGGCTTGAGCCGTGAGGGCACCTGCCCCAATCCAAACCCGCCCGGATCGCGCACGAGTTCACGGGTGAGCTTGCCGGTACGTTGAAACAACAGGTCAGCGACGACCGGCGGCGCCTTCAGTTTCGAGCTCATGTTCGGCTACGCCACCGCGCCCGGCATTTTTGGAGCCGAGAGCGCCTTGAAGAAGAGCATACGTTCCAGCAGCTCGCCCAGTAGAAGCGAGCCGAAGCTAGCGGCCAGAAACACCAGCTGCCCGAAGGCACTCATGGTTGCCGTGGACCCGACTAGCAGCAGCGGCAGCAAAATGCCGCCCAGCGCGCCAGCCGCCAAGCGCACCACGAAGTGCTTTGCCAGCTGGCCCCGCAGCAGCAAGGCGGTGCGCTTCAGCTCGCCCAGCTTGCGGTCGTAAAGGTGAAAAAGCACTGTAGCTTCGCCCAACAGCTTGAAGCCGGACAGGGCCATCAACAGCCAACACAGCATGCGCACCGTGCCTTGTACGGTACCGGCGGTGCCGAGCCAGACCGCCGCGGCGCCGTAAGTCAACGAGGTGGTCGCGGTGCCGAGCACCCCAGCCGTGAGGAAGAACTTGAAGGTCGTCCGACCGCCGCCCCACCACTCGCGGTGGGTAACCTTGTACAGCATGACCGAGCAGGCCACGGCTATCACGCCAACGCCGCACACCGAGGCGCCCAAAATGGTGGCGGCCTTTTCGAACGTTTCGCTGGACAGCGCCGGCTGGTGCAACAACTTCAGAATCGGCGCGCTGAACTGCAAAGCAGCGTAAGCGACGGCCAGCTTGGCGAATAGGGCGAAGCCGAGCGCTTCGCGGCTCAGCCACGAAGTTCGCAGGCCGATCAACGCGCGAAACGCCAAGTGAGGGCGCCCCAAGTGCAGCGTGCTCGCGCCGATGGCCAGCAGGCCAAGCGCAAGCGCCACCAGCGAATGGTAGGTGCGCACACCGACCAGCGCGCCGCTCCAGCCTGTTTCGTGCAGCCCGAAGTCCACCCAGAAGGCGCCGGCCGAGAGTTGCGTCAGCACCAGCATGACGACCAGCGGTGTGTGTTGATGCCCGGCGCGCACGGCGTAAAAGTCGCCGGGCAGCAGGTTTTTTGGCATGACCTTGCGCGTCTTGTATTGGGTCGCCGGCACCGTAATGCCCGACGACGGCGTACCGGGCAAAAGGCCTTCGGTCTGCGCCTGCTCCAGCAGCTGCTGCAGTTCGACGATCTTGATCGAGATGGCCTCGTTCGGGCACGCTTGCACGCACGCTGGCGCTTCGCCCTCCGCCAGGCGGTCGCTGCACATGTCGCACTTGCGCACGATGCCGCGACGCTTGCTGAACTGGGGCACCTCGTAAGGGCAAGTGAGCGTACAGTACTGACAGCCAATGCACTGATCGTCCAAGTGGCGGACGATGCCGGTTACCGGATCCTTCTCGTAGGCTTTGACCGGGCAGCCCTTCATACAGGCTGGGTCGACGCAGTGGTGGCAGGCCGTGGTTACCGTCTGTTGCACGGGCTCGTTCGACGTGCCGCCGTGCAATAGGCCCACGCTGCGCCACGTCTCGGCTTCGTCGTCGTCGAGCCCGTTCAGCCGGTGGCACGCGGTAACGCAGGCCTTGCAGCCAGTACAGGCGTCGAGATCAACCTGGAAGGCGTATTGCTGACCTTTGGCCGGCTTGGCCAGCGGAATCAAGTCCTCGTAAAGCCGATCTCCGTGGGGGACCTCGTCGGCTTCGTGACGACGAGCAAAGCGTTCGACCGCCGTGAGGTCTCGTTGAAGCTCCAAGAATTGGCCAACGAGTGGCAGGCTCACGCGAGCAGCCTGCCGCTCTGTCGTCTCCAACAGCGCCGTCGCTTGGCTTGTCATTCGGCGGGCAACGCCTCCGTAGGCGACAAGGCCACTTCAGCGGGAGCTTCGGCGCGACCGAAGCGAACCATGGCCGCCAGCGCAGCCGAGACCAACACCGCACCACCGAGCCACAACAAGCCAGTTTGAGTGCTGCCCGCGTTGCCGCGGAACAACAGGCCCGCCAACACCGCACCGACATTGCCGCCCGCACCGACGATACCGGCTACTGCGCCCACGCCGTTGGGTTTGATGAACGGCACGACCGAGTAAGTCGCGCCGGCCGCGATGTGCACGAACAGGCCGAACGACACCAGCGCGATGGCGGCCGGTACGACCGAGCCCATGCGCGAGAAAACGATCAGGCCCACGCCCTCGGCTACCAGCATCGCCGTCAGGAAGCGCCCGCGACCATCGAGGCCAAAGCGCCGACCGGCTCGGTCGCCCAGGTAACCCCCGAGCGACCGAGCGAAGATCGCCAGCACACCAAAGCTGCCCGCCAGCATTCCGGCTTCTTTCAGGCCCATTTCAAAGCGATCATGAAAGTAGCTGGCGGCGATATTGTGAATCGTCAGCTCCACACCGAAACAGGCACCGTAGCCCACGAACAACGCCCACACCCGCGCATCGCGCGCAGCCTCCAGCAGAGACCCCTTCGACTTGCCCGTCGCCGCCTTGGCGTCCTTGCTATCCGGCGAATCTTGCGTGAAGCGCAGGTAAAGCACGGACATTCCCAGCATCAAGACCCCAGGGACGATCATGGCGTAGCGCCAGGCCTGGCCTTGCGTGATACCGAAACCGACCAGAGCCATCACGATCATCGGCATCACCATTTGCGTGACGCCGCCGCCCAGGTTGCCCCAGCCAGCCGTGGTGGCATTGGCGGTACCGACAACGTTCGGCGCGAACATGGCCGACGTGTGATACTGCGTGATCACGAACGACGCGCCAACCAGGCCAATCAACACGCGACACAGCATGAAGCTCGTGTAGTCGTGGACCAAACCGACACCCATGATGGGCAATGCGCCTAGCGCCAACAGGGCCGCGTACATGCGACGTGGCCCCAGCTTGTCGCACAGGTAACCGACCAACAGCCGGGCGAAAATCGTACCGGCCACCGACGCGATCACGCTGTCGGCGACCTGCGCCTTGCTCAAGCCCAAGTCGGCGCGCACGAGTGGCATCAGCGGCGCTAGGCCGAACCAGCCGAAAAAGCACAGAAAAAACGCCATCCACGTCATGTGGAATGCCCGCATGGGCGGCGTACTGAAGCTAAACAGACGGATCTTCGTTGCTTTCATCGTTTGCCCTGTGACTTTTCGAGAATAGGAATCATTCGGCGGCAGAGGCCGCGTCTTCGTGGAGCTCGCAGCGAGCCTTGATCGGCATCAGCTTCTCGATCTCGGCCTCGCTCGGCAGCTCTAGGAAGATTGCGTCGCCGTCAATCCTGACGGGAAACGTTCGCACCTTGAGCTGATCACCGCTCAAGCACTCACCGGTCTTGAGCGAGAACGTCTTTTTGTGTTGCGGGCATGCGACCTTCGGCTGGCCCTTTTCGTCGCCAATCAAGCCACGCGCCAGCACCATGTCCGACATGTGCGGGCACTGGT